>JAPOOP010000071.1 GCA_026713385.1 Candidatus Poribacteria bacterium
AAATATGGTACGGCGGTTAAAGCAGTCGATCTAATTCCCGGTAGTGGCGGGGGTTTTTGATGCTCTGTTGATGGGAAACGGCCTGCTTTCTAAAGAGAAAACCGGCAGGTTTCGTCGGCACAAACCAAAAACAGGGGGGTTGTCTCCCGAAAGCCTCTATAGGCTTGCGCACTATAACCACCTCCGCCTTTTCAAAAACGCTGGTTATGCCGCTGCGTCCATTGCGGCTGTTATCTGATCTGTCGTCGGAAACTGTCCGGTTTCTAACTTTGAATAGAGCAGTGTTCCGTTCAACGAGACTTCAAAAGCCCCGCCACTACCGGGAATTAGATCGACTGCTTTAACCGCCGTACCATATTTCTGTTTCAAGGCATCTGCCAAACTGGCTGCCCGTGGTTGGTAGTTTCAGGCGGTGCAATATTCAATTCTCACTTCCATGGATATCATTCCTCCTCATTAATTCTGACATTGTTGACATCACCCACAACTAAAGCAGTGGGATTCCTCCGTTCCTGATTCAACGTCCACTGCCTCCAAAGTGAGGTCTTACACGGACTCCACAGGCGTTTAAACTCTCCGCCTGCCCGACGGCGAGAATAATACCATTTCTAAAAGTTTATACTGCATTAACCGCACCTGAGCGCACAGACTAACAGTCTATGCTACAAAGGGGAACCCAAACTAAAAGTTTATGCTCCAATTTCAATCAGAAATGGTATTATAAAATTTTACAATAAATATCGGGAAATTGCAAGTTTTTTCGTCCCCTTTACAAATCAGCGAACATTGGCACGGATTTTGCTGTATCTGGTGTAAATACTCGCTCGGTTTGTAGAAACGAAGTTGTAAAGTATACACCGTCACCGTGTTAAGCGTAACTCATTGATACCAAGTCGGTAAATAGGTGTTTAAATTATGAACAGGTCTATCCAATTTCTGAACAAGTCTGTATCTTTATCTATCTGCGTCCACTTGATAGGCGTTGCGATCGCGGCACTATCTATCGTCGGGACAGTAGATAAACATGGCGATGCGATCGTCGCTGAATTTGTCTCGTTTCCAGAGACAAAACCTATGCTCGAGCCACGTCGACTCAAAGTGCCAGCAGTAACACAGCCAGATTTCATTCGCCCTCAGCCACAGCGTATTCGGACGATTTCAGAAGTTGCCCACACCCCCCAAAGCCGAACGCAACTCGTCGTTGATACGCTCCTGGTTTCGACTGTTCATCAGACAACCCCGACAGAAATCGGAATAGCCGGCGTGAAAACACTTCAGCGTAGTTCACCTCTTCGGTCCCCCGGTCGTGGTTCACACCCGATCCGTCTGACTTCCAAAGGGATACCACGCCCAGAGTGGACATCGACACCAACCGTCATTGCGAGTGCTGAAGCCTCTGAACTTCCATCAGTTCCGGCACTACAGGACGAACCAACACAAGATGCCCGGTTCTTCCGTAAAGTTGACCCGATATATCCTGAATCTGCCCGCCTCTCCCACAAGGAGGGACTCGTTGTGCTTGAAGCGACAATAGGCACAGATGGTATAGCGAGAGACATCAAAGTTATCAAGGTAATCGAGATTAGTGGGTTAGGGTGTGAAGAAGCGGCAATTATGGCACTCAAAGCGTCCCGATTCGTGCCAGCGAAACGGGGCAAAGAGGTTGTTAGTCAACGTCTCCGTATCCCTTACCGTTTCCAGTTTAAAAGTTAGCAATCCTCTTAGCGATGCCTTATCCAACATCGTAAACTCTACTCGCGCCTCCCTTGTGTCAAGACAAAAAACTTGCACTATCAACACATCTCCCCTATAATCTTCACTATTGTCCCGCAAGCCTTTATAGGCTTGCGCCTAATGCTATGGAGATTATTTTTACCATTTCCAAGGAGATAGAATATGGATATTCGACTTAATGATAAGGTGGCTGTGATTACCGGCGCATCCACAGGCATTGGTGCAGCAACCGCAATTGAGTATGCTAAAGCGGGGGCGAAAGTTGTCTTCGGGGACATCAATGAAGAAGGTGGTCAACAAACGCTCAGTACAATTGTTGAGGCAGGCGGTCTCGCAAAGTTTCAAGGTACCGATGTCACCGTCGAAACTGAAGTAGCGGATCTGATGGAAACTGCTGACACGGAATTCGGTGGGATTGACATTTTGGTAACTTCCGCAGGCGTTCTGCGTGGACCGAGCGTCCGCATCGATGATTTCGAAGCCGCAACTTTTGATTCAGTTATCGACGTGAACCTAAAAGGCACATTTTTTGCTCTCAAACATGCTGTCCCAATAATGAAGAGAGGTGGTGGTGTTATCCTGTGTATCGCTTCCGGGGCAGGGGTTCGCGGTGGAAGTTCCTCGGTTGCTTACGCTTCCAGCAAGGGCGGTGTCAATGGGCTTGTAATGACGGTAGAAAATCAGGTTGCATCAATGAACATCCGTATGCATACTATCTGTCCCGGCGGACTCGCAACCCCACTTAAACTCGGACAGATCGCAGAATCGGCAAAGCGGGATGGACAAGATCCAGACGCGGCGATTGCTAATGCCCGGAATTCACTTGGTGATCCAGCAGGCGTTGCACGGGTACTGACGTTTCTCGCATCTGATGCAGCTTCCTACGCTCGTGGTCAGATTTTCACAAGATAATTTTTTAACGATTGGGTTTTCGCTCCGATTTCGACAATGGAAAAAATCGGGGCTTCAATGATTTTGAACGACATGAGTAGAAGTTAGGGGATTTTAAGAATTTCCATCCAGCGGTACTAAGACGAAAAGATGTAATCAAAGTTCAACCACAGACTTTTTGAATAACGGTAGAAGAGAACGGGAAAGATAGCGGAAAACAGTGCCCACACACTTAAATTAATGTAGAAAGGAATAGAAGTAAACTTCTCAAATAGGAAATAGCTTGGAAAAGCGATGAGGACTGTCGTGCCGTAATTGAGATACATCGCGCCGACAAAGTAACCGGACTCTCGTTCAAACTTCAAATCACATACTGCACAGTGGGTAAACATCCTGAAATACGTTTGAAACAGCCCGCCTTTACCACATCGTGGACATTTCAGTTGAAAACTACATCGCAGAATTCTTCCGAGGTCTCCGAACGTCATGCTCATTTTTTAAATGTTCCTTGCGGTTAACTGGCGGGTAACCGAACTTTGATATGCCTTCTCTAAGGAGTCGCATTCCACTTCGTTCCATGCTTGGGGTCTGGTTTTAAGAAGGATGTACAGGAGGATCGGAAACCTGCTCGGAACTTAGTGGAGAGCAGGACAGCCGTTAATACAAAAAAAATAATTGCGTTAATAGGTGTTGCTATCCCAAAAGACTTTGAAAGTTCGGAGGAGTATTTTAAAGTCGTGCCAGAAAGATAGATTCTCAATGTACTCCAAATCGACAGGGATACCATCCCGGATTGTGCCTTGTCGGCGCGGACTCAGCTGCCAGAGCCCTGTCATCCCCGGACGGACGAGATGGCGCTGATTTTCCCAGGACTCATAATGCTTAGCAAGAAAGGGCATTTCTGGACGCGGACCCACCAGACTCATTTCACCTTTTAGTACATTGAAAAGTTGAGGCAATTCATCCAGACTCGTTTTACGGAGCCATTTGCCGACCGGTGTAATGCGTTTGTCATCAATTGCACCAGGTTTTTCGGAATAGGATGGCGTATCCACATGAAGACTCCGAAATTTATGGATAACAAATAGTTCGTTGTTTAAACCAACCCGCTTGTGTGAGAAAAAGACAGCACCGCGTGAAGTGAGTTTAATTAGAATGGCAACCAGTACCATTAAAGGGGCAAAGATAATAATAAGGAGAAATGCGGCGATAGCATCGAACAAATGTTTGCCACGCGTTGCGTAGAAAGAGGAGAGTCGTTCCACAAGAGTCCCTGTCTTTGATATTGTTGGCGAAGCTTGCAAGCCTGTTCTGCCTGCATCTTTTCCTATCTGGTCTATGTTTCTTGATAGGAATGGCATGGTTAAGTCCTCTATCGCAATTTTTAATTTTTCCTTGCGGTTAACTCACAGAAGTTTGGGACTTGACGCGCCTTCCTCAAGACCGCCCTCCCAGCGCAAGCCTCTATAGGAAACTTGCGGGACAATGTTACGGGCTACAGGCTTTGGCTTATCCCAGATTTTAGGCGCAGGTTTGCGAGGTTATACTAACTTGCATAGTATTGCTCTGACGAAGCGTTCAGGACATTTACAAACGATAAAAGTTAGTTCTGCTGGAGTTTTTCAAAAACATCAAGATATTGCTGAGCTATGTTTTCCCAATTGAATCGCTTTCGGATCTGTTCCGGTGCGCGCTGTCGGAAATCTTCAACCTGTTCGGGATGTTGTTCCAACATCTGAATTTTTTCCGTGAGCGACGCGACGTTTTTATCAAAGAGCACTCCATAATGTCCACCTTCCAACACTTCATCGTTGAAGGGCGTATTCAGTGCGAGAATGCAGTTGGAATACCCTAACGCCTTTAGAATAGAAGGATTAATGCCACCGAACTGGTGTCCATGGACGTAGGCAAAGCAGTGATGGTGAAGTTCTTTAATATGTTCAGAATCGTTAATATGTCCGAGAAACTTGACGTTCTCGTTAGCAATGCTTTTTAATTTCGATAGAAACTCGTTCTCAAGCTTGTTGCCTTTATAATCAGCGCCTCCAGCTATAGCAAGTTGCTTTTGGCTCTTTGAAGCAACGAACGCCTCTAAAATAAGATCGGCATTGTTATCTGGAACGAGTCGACTGGCAATAAGATAATAATTCCGGGATTCAAGCCCGTAGGTATCCAGAACTTCTGGATGTTCCGATGGCTCAATGTTCGCGCCATAAGCGATATAGGTAGTTTCTGCCCCTAATTCTTCCAGATAGAGCCGCTTCATTTCAGAAGCATCGGTAATAACAACTGGAAACGCTGCCGTCGCCATCTTTGCCGCCCACTTGAAGTAAAGCGCGCCAATCCCTTTCCATTTTGGGCGGAGCCACTCCATCCCATCAACGTTAATAACAGCGGTTTTACCTGCGATACGGAAGAACCATCCAAACGGACCATTGCCAGCGTTCCATGTCAAAATGACATCAGATTCGGCAACCGAAGCGTGCATCGTTGCGAGAAAACTGTGGCTCAGGGTACTGAACATCTTATGCTCTATGCTTGGCAAATAAACGAGCTTGATGCCCTTCCATTCCGCAGGTCTCTCATTGAAAAGTGCCTTCCGACAGTAGACAATAACTTCATGTCCGGCTTCTACCCAGCGGGGGGCAAGTTCACCCATGATAGTCTCAAGTCCACTGTAGGTAGCGGGGAGCCCGCGTATACCCAACACCCTAATCCTCATTTTTCTAGTTTTCCTTGCGGTTCGGAGAGGTGAGTCTGTGAATCCATGTTCTATCCCGTATATCCGCTTTCCACTTCGTTTCAAGCTATGCACTTTGGCTAAAAATTGCAGTCCAAACATCGCGATGGACGGACACGACAGAAAAACTTCTTTTTGAGAACGCTCTGGCCGACCGCAAGACAAATTAAAAAGATCAAATTGTACTATTAAAGCACAGTCTATCTCCATTGTTAGATTGGGTTTTACATATATATTATACCCATTTTAGGCGCGAAAGTCCAATTTGTTTTTACGATCAGAAACCGACAGACAATGCTTTGTATCCTTTGATGATTGGAACGGTACAAATCTTCATTTTTTTATCACGGAAACCGGTAGAGGAATTTGGCTTCAATTTCATTTGCATTTTCGCGAACATCTCTACGATTTCCTAAATTCCGTCTCCATACGCGTGCCCACTCCGCATAGAGCGAATAATGCCCAATAACGCTCCAGTTAGCCCCGACCGAGAGACGATGCTCACTTTCTGTGATACCAGATAAGGGTGTCCAAACATCATCTTTTGGGGCATCAGTGGGATGTTGCTTGTCGATACCACCGGACCCGTGGCGTTCTAATTCGTAACCGAAAGTCGTTTCAAGCCTATCTGTCCACCGGCGACGCAGTTCTACCCATAAATTATCAGCATCAGAACCGATCTGATGTCCAATAGGCGTGGTAAAGTGTTTGTAGACATTCACAGGGTTTACATGCGTATACGCGTATTGGTTTATAAAGGCGTATTCAGCATGGAAGTCAGTATCTGCAATGCCAAAAGGGTCTGTTAGATATATACCACCGAGGACACCAAACTTCGTATCCCAATGCTTAAAATTCGCTGCGGGGTTCCCATCGTCCACCATCAGTTCGCCATAAATTTCAAAATCGTCCACAAGGCGAAGCCGCATATCAACACTCATAAGAACGTTGTCCCCACTGCCGGGGACGCGCCCATCTGCCCGTGAAATCGGTTGCTCGTTAATCAGGTAGATATTGACTGGGTTCAGATACCCGGGCTCAAAACGGTCGCCGTAAACGACGACTTCAGAGAGACCAAAACCGAACCTATCCCAGAAATACCCCTC
>JAPOOP010000070.1 GCA_026713385.1 Candidatus Poribacteria bacterium
AACTCGGGCATGCGATTTTCCGCGTCATTCGGGTTTTTACATCTTCGATCTGGCGTTCGCGTATACACAAAACCAACGTCCTGAAATCCGGGAACAGATTCAGAGATATACCGATTACTGGTGGGAAAAACGTGACGTGCGTGGGCTTTTGCGTATTGAAAGCCGCTCACCGACGGAAGCTGAACGGTTCTTTGAGAAGAATGCACCAACGCAAACCTTTTCATTGGGGATCAGTTTGCTTGAGTCCGCCGAATTGTTAGAATCGCTCCTACCGGAATTGGCAGACCAGATGCGGCAATATGGTTTGGTTTACATCGACGGATTTCTCTCGGCACCGCACAACCTCGAAACTCGCGAATTCGTCAGCCTCTGCGAGTGTGAGACGAATCGGATTTTTGAACGTATGTTAGCTTGGGGAAGTGTCTACGGTGCCGGAACCGTATGCGGCACGGCAGTGCTTTGTCTCGGTGGATGGCGATTGACACAGAATGAGAAATTGATGGAATGGGCACTCGCCGTTGGTAACACCTATCTCGATGAGAAATTTCCAGTTGAACGCGTACATGCAGAAGGCTTTAAGATTCCAGCATCCGATGCCGGTCTCACACTTGAGTTGTTCGCCGATCTCTACGATATTACGGGTGAATCGGTGTGGTTAGAAGGCGGCATTGAACTCTCAGAAACGGTGTTGGACATCTATTTTCCAGAGACACTCCCCTTCGGCGCATCCGGGATTGACTGGTATGAGTCGCAAATGGGAGCCGCGTATCTGATTCATGGGTTGGCACGGGTGGCACTACTGGCACTTTCGCAGACATGTCCGCTCGCGCCCAATTACACCGCACGATAGAAAGACAGATTTATGCTCGGGATTGTAGAATGAGCTGGTGTGTAAAGAACGATGCACAGCCTAACAGTCTATGCTACAAAATTATGCATCAAAAACTGTTTAGTGAAAATCAAAATTTTTAGATTATGAAACGTTATCCTGAATATAAAGAGAGCGGTGTAGAGTGGATTGGGGAGATACCAAAGCATTGGAAGATCAAACGATTAAAATATGTTGCGGACTTAAATATGGGGCAATCACCACCTTCTGAAGAATACAACAGCGATCAGATAGGAACGCCTTTTCTTCAAGGTAACGCCGAGTTTGGGACGCATCATCCGACCCCGAAAATCTATTGTCCAACGGCAAATAAACACGCGAGTCTCGGTGATATTTTAGTATCCGTTCGGGCACCCGTAGGAGCAATCAACGTCGCAGATCAAGAGTATGGGATTGGTCGCGGTTTGTGTGCAATATGCCCTCGAACGAATCAACTTGAATGTCACTACGCTAAGTATTTACTTGAGGTCGTCCGCATTGAGTTACATGTCGTTGCGACTGGTAGCACTTATGAGGCTGTTGCAGTAGATGATGTTTCTAATCTCATTTGCATTGTACCACCATTTTCCGAACAAACCCAAATCGCCAACTTCCTTGACCGCAAAACCGAACAGATTGACGAACTCATCCGCATCAAAGAACGACGGATAGAACTGCTCCAGGAACAACGCACCGCACTGATAAATCAGGCAGTGACAAAAGGACTTGACCCGACTGTAGAGATGAAACCGTCCGGAGTGGAGTGGATTGGGGATATCCCAGCACATTGGGAGGTCAAAAGACTCAAATACGTTGCGGAGATACTACCAAGTAATGTTGATAAACACATCTATTCAGATGATATCCAGATCAGATTATGCAATTATACAGATGTTTATTACAACGATTATATTACAGTTGATACTGTTTTGGAAAAGGGTAGTTGTAACGAACGTGAGTTTGCGAAATTTGTTTTGAGAAAAGGTGATGTTATTATTACCAAAGATTCTGAGACTCCAGATGATATTGGTGTTCCAACGTTTGTCAAAGACGATTTTGACGATGTTGTTTGCGGTTATCACTTAACAATGATTAGACCACTTGCTTGCCGTGGGGAGTTCATTTTTAGATTTATTCAATCCGATAGGACAAGAAAATATTTTGAGTTGGAATCAAATGGAATTACCAGATATGGTTTGGGAAAACCATCAATTGAAAATCTACTTTTACCTATACCTACTGATTCTGAACAGAGGCAAATTGCCAACTTCCTTAACCACAAAACTAAACAGATTGACGACCTAATAGCCGCAGAGCAACGAAAAATCGAACGCCTCAAAGAATACCGTCAATCTCTGATCTCCGAAGCGGTGACCGGCAAAATAGATGTCCGAAACAAGGTGTAGACTCTATTTTCTTATTCTTTGAGTCGGCGTGCGATAAATATCGCGTTGATTTTTGGGGTATGCCTATGCTATACTTGTGAAACACGCCTTTTATAAGGAGTTAGAAAACATGGCACAGACAACGGCTGAATTTCTTATAGAACAAGGTATGCAACTCGGGATTGAACAAGGTAAAACGGAAGGTAAGGCAGAAGGTAAGGCAGAAGGTAAACAGGATGCAGTCCTCAAGCTCCTACATCTCCGATTTCAGCACGTGCCAGAAACGCTCTCCCGCGAAATCAGCAATATCCACAACCACGCACACTTGGATATTCTCTTAGAGCAAGCGATGACGACAGAAAGTTTGGATGAGATAGATACGCATTTCTCCTGAAAGTCTCTCTGATAAGGTGATAAAATACCCAAACCAACCCAAATCGCCGACTTCCTTGCCCGCAAAACACAACAGATTGACGACCTAATATCCACAGATCAGCGAAGATAGAACGCCTCAAAGAATACCGTCAATCCCTCATCTCCGAAGCGGTGACCGGTAAGATAGATGTCCGAGATGAGGGATAACCCTGTTCCCTGTCTGGATCACGGATTATACAGATTACGCGGATTATAGAATTGCAGATGTGAATGTTGTTGGTGAGAACCCACGTTGTTATGGACTCGATTTTCGGTGTGAGGTCGTAGATGCCCAAACTAACAGTCTCCTATGCTACAAAGACGTTCACTTATTTTTTTAATCTACCATAGTTTGTGCACGCTACGCATACTCTAATAGATGACGCAGCAAAGATGGCAACTTAGGTTATAGTTATCAAACTCACGTTGTATACAAATTTTCATTACAAAAGAAAGGAAAATCATGTCAAGAGTACCAATTGGTTTAGAACTGTTTTCTGTCCGAAATGAATTAGCAGAAGATGTCCGCGGCACGATAAAAGCGGTCGCCGAGATGGGATACGAAGGCGTTGAATTCGCGGGTCCACCGCAACATTCCGCAGAAGAGTTAAAAGGCTTAATCGACGAGTTCGGTTTAGTCTGCTGTGGTTGGCACACGCCCTTCCACCTCGTCCAAGAAGATACCCTTGATGAAACAATTGAATTCAACAAGGTCCTGGAAAACCCTTATATCATCGTTCCGGGGATTCCTGGGGAACTGCGTCAATCGCGGGCGGACTGGCTGAAGTTAGCGGATACTTTCAATGGAATCGCTGATAAACTCGCCGCACACGGTATGGTGACAGGCTACCATAACCACCATGTCGAATTTACGCCGTTGGATGGCGAACTACCGTGGGACACCTTCTTCGGCAACACGAACGAGGGCGTTGTGATGCAACTGGATATGGGCAATGCGTTATCTGGTGGTGCTGATCTCGTCGGCATTCTGGAGAGATACCCGGGGCGCGCTGGCACCGTCCATCTCAAACCCTACACTGAATCATTGGGTGAGGTAGACAGACACGCCGGTTTCCGTCCGGTTATTGGCGAGGACAGCGTGCCGTGGAATGAGATTTTCCGAGTCTGTGAAACCACGGGTGGCACGAAATGGTATATCGTCGAATATGAAAGTGATGCCTTCCCGCCACTTGAGGCTGTCGAACGTTGCCTAAGCGCACTAAAGGGGATGGGTAAATGAGAACCTATTGTGCAAGCACCCTCCCATTTTCCCCTTTCCAGTTGTCGGAATTTGTAGGTGGGTTATTCCAAAATGGCGTGTCTGCTATTGAACTCGCCCAAGCCCATTTTTCGGATGCGGAAGCCGAAACTCTCGCGGGACTCCGAGAAGAGACCGGGCTCCGCTTTAAATCTATGTTGAGTACTGTGGCAGTTGACGCGCCAGACGGACTCAAGGCGTTAATCGAAATTCTGGACACCGCCCAAAGGCTTTCCATTCCAACGGTCAGCATCGCGAGTGGTGGAAAGGAAGATGCTACTGCTGACGAGATTGAAACGATTATTAATCTTCTCAAAACGGTCACCGAAGAAGCAGCGACCCGCAATATCACTCTTATGCTCTACGCGCACGAAGGGAGCCTGGCTTACAACCTTGAACGCACGCAGCAAATCCTCACTGCGATCCCCTCCGAAAACTTCGGTTTTTACTACAGTCCGTTTCATTTTCATCGCGGTGGAGACGATCCAGTTGTCGCCTTGCAAACCTTATCAGAGCGATTGTTCAGTGTCTATTTCAACTGTGGAGTGGATTCCAAGACAGGAAGCGAGCCGTTTTGGGCACCAGAAATGGATTTTTCGGCTATCTGTAAGGAGATAGACCGTGTCGGCTACACTGAGGAGATTATGCTTATCTACTTGGGGTTGAAGGCGGAAACGCCACAACCGATTATTGAAGGTGTCTCAAACGCACGCGCGAAGTTAGAAGCCTATTTTTAATTCAGAACGCCTCAAAAAGCTCAATATTCCCAATAGCTCCTTCACGCGTAGCATTGATTTCAGAGAAAACCGACTGACGCTCTATCTTAAGGATTTCAGTCCTGTATTTCTTCCCGATCCCGACCCCATCCCTCAACATTTAAGTGTAAGCACACAGCAACGTTACAGAATTGTGTGCTTACACTCTCACACTTTACATAATCGGTGGTTTATCATGTGCATGGAGCCCGATCCCCCCAGGATAATTGGTAAAAAAATAGGAATTTTTCATTTTTTTTTCAGATTATGCACGTTTTATGCACCAAAATTACGTCTTTAGATAATCAATCAAAGGGGAACATAATCGTTTCGTTTAATGTCTGACGACCTAACATTTGGAGGAGAAAAAAGATGGAAAAAACCTTTAACCCGGAAACTTTCAAAAAAACGTTTGACGCGTATGTCCTGAAGTGGCATATATTGGTAGCAATCCTATGGATTCTGGCTTTTTTGCCTGCCTTGGCGTACGGCATAGCGAAATATTTGGAACTCCTCAAAATCGACATTACGCCATTTCTACGCGTTTGGGATTCGTGGGGACCTCTCTTGGGTAACATAACTTTTGGAGCAATCACATCCGGTATTGTTTCTATCGGAGCGGTATCTTTCGGACTTGTTTCGATTGGTGCTGTTTCTTTTGGTGTCATTGCCATTGGCAGCGTATCTTGTGGGATCATCGCGATTGGTGTAACATCTGTGGGGGTGTTTGCTTTTGGAAATTACGCTGCCGTTGGACTTATCGCCATTTCTACAGGTTCAACTGGGATATCTCCCCGGGTCGGTGGCAAGGCTTCTGGGATTATAGCAATTGGTCGGCAGACAAGCGGACTATACGCGCTTTCCTATGAAAGAGAAGGCAATGGTGTTTATATGTTTTCACCTGAACGCCAAGATACAGAGGCTGTTGCCCTGTTCACCCACTACCTCCGAAAGTTTAAGTCTGTGATATTGACCTGATCACCCCAAACAGGCATGCTTACATGTCAGTACTTCACTCAAGCCGGACACAGATATAGAAAAGGTTAAGCAGCGGGTACGGCAGTTGATGACCCCGTTAAAACAACCGGAGAACAACACACAGGTTCCAATAATTGCCGAATCCCTTTCCAAGGAGCTCAGTGCACCGCCGGACATGGAGACGCTCATGCAATATAAACCTGAGAACGTGCCAGAGTCCCTGATGCTCCTCCAGTTCGCTGTGAGTTGGGGAACAATGGAATACCAGTATGGCCATAATTTATCGAAACTTGCAAGTGCATTCGCCGATGTCTCCGCGGCTGATGTCGCCAGCGTCGTCAACCGATACTTAACTGAAGATCGTCGAATGACATTAGTTCTCACCCCCCGAGCGTCGGAATGATATGAAGTGTTGGGAGAAATCCAGCCGTTAGCGTAATTTAACCCATCACTATTTTTCCAGGGCATCCCTGTAACCACTCCTATTTCTCGAAAAATCCTTTCAAAAGTGCCCAAACGTCTTTCAGGAACACCTACCGTGTGTTTTCCCTCCACAATCGGGGTTTATCCTGCGTTCAGAAGCTGATATCCGCAGAATGACTTCTAAAAAACCTTGATTTTTTTTATTTTTAAGACTTACGCACGCTGCTCTTTTGTAGCACAAACTGTTAGTTTGTGCCGTAGCACGTGTAAGGTTATGAACGACTCGCAATCGAATAGATCGTACTATGGTCAAAATTGCGTAAGTCCTGTTATTGTTAATAATACAAGTAAATTAACGCGGGCTACGCCTTATGTTAATGGAATCTTTATGGAAGTCTTTCGAGGGGACCTTAAAAACTATAATTCGGTCCTGCCTTGCGGTGCCTGACGCTCATAGATTGCAAGCTGTACGCTTTACGAATCTTTCAAATTCCCCAACAGATTCGTTATTTCCGCGTGAATCTGTTCTTCAACCGCTGGCAACAATGCTAACCGATAGGGACCACTGAGGGCATGGTTCCGAGGTCCCGCTTCATAACCTGCTTTCAGCCCCAACTCGTAAGC
>JAPOOP010000069.1 GCA_026713385.1 Candidatus Poribacteria bacterium
GCAATCGTATCTATCTGTATTGCTGCTATCGCTGCCATCGTTTTGGGAGTCATACTCTATTCCACCTCAGGCAAACTCAAGCAGACGCAAGCGGAACTAACTGCTACCAATGTCACCTTACAGAGAACCGAAACCGCCAAAACTGATTTGGAAAAGAAGTTAACTGAAACCCAAAATACACTGGCGGAAACGCGTTCGGAACTCAATCAAACGCAGGAAATATTGCAGAACGCAAGCGAAGCCGCTCGAAAAATTGCTGCCGAACGGAACGCACTCCAACAGGACAAAAGCGCGCTTGAACGCGAAAAAGAGGGGCTCCGCACAAAACTGACCGAAATTGAATCGGAATTGCAGCGAATTCGGGTACAATCACAGCGTTCAATTGCTGCTATCCAAGACAAATTTAAAGATACAGTCGGTGCAGTGTTAGATGACGCAGGACGGTTAAAGCTTGATGTTAAGGGAAAAATTCTGTTTGAAACAGGTAGTGCGATCCTGAGCACAGAGGGGAAGGCACTTCTTGATGCAATTTCTGAGGAGGTGCTGCTAAGTACGAATTATGCAGATTATGCGGTGCGGGTTGAGGGACATACCGATAACGCCCCCATTGGCGGTTCCGAACTCCGAAACTGGAACCTCTCAACCGAACGGGCAATAGCCGCTGTGAAATACTTACAGGTGCATGCTAAAGTCAATGCCCAACGCTTGGCGGCGACAGGATACGCGTTCTACCGACCAATAGATACTGCCGACACATCCGAAGCGAAAGCCAAAAATCGGAGAATCGAAATTATACTCGTACCACCCCAGGATTTCTTATCCGAATTGATGACATCGCTCCAAAAAGTGATGGAATCTATTGAAACAAAGGAGTCTCGATAATTTCTGCTGGCTTTTTGGAGCAGTTTGCTGGTTTCCAAAGCTGCTATTTAGAACGCCCTGAAACCGAGCGCTTCGCTTCAATAGCAAGTTTTGTTGCTTGTTTAATCAACCGTCTCGTTTCATTGATCTGGTCGATGAGCCGCTCGTTTGTCCACGAAACAGTAGCAAGATACTGTAACTCCTCTGGACTATTCAAAGTCTCGGCACCGAGAGCGATCTGAAGCCCACTTGAAGTGATATATCGCATCCCCGCATTCACACCTGCACCATCGAATTCCAAGTTCATCGTGATGTCCCCTCTCGCGAAAGCCGGTTGAAATTCTTTGCTTAGACCGGCAAACAGACCTATAGGGTTTTCTCCGAAAGAAAATCGTTGTGTGCCGACACCGATGTGCCCAGAGAATTGGTGAATCCGTGGCAGGTTAAAGATTTTACTGACGGCGAGGAACGCTGACAGGTTTTCATCTTCTTCCCCCGAAAAAAGTTTATCACCGAGATTCTCAATCCCTATCGCTACACTCGGAATTACCCCAACCTCTTGTTCCTTTAAGAGTTGGACCTTCAGGTTTACAGCCCGCTCGGTGGAAGGTTCGGAGTTGTGTTCATTCCATAGGTGTTCTAACCCGACTTCAACCCGATCGAACAGCCCGAAGTTAAGACGGATCGCGAGGGCATTGCCGAGGGGTTTATTGTCCAGAGTTGAGGGTAGATTTTCAGATGAATGCTGGGAGGCGACGTACGTCCCCACCCCGAATATCCCATGTTTCAGCACCCTACCCGTTGGGGTATCCACCAATCCGCTCTCTGTAAATATTTCACCCTTAACCGAATGAGGGATCGTAATGAAGGCAGAAACAAGCAGAACGAGCAA
>JAPOOP010000440.1 GCA_026713385.1 Candidatus Poribacteria bacterium
AGCCATGCGAAACACCGCACTCTCTGTTTTACGATTCACAGGACATACAAAAATCACCGACGCACTCCAACTTTTCGCAGCAAAACCTATACGCGCAGTTAATCTCATAAAATGAAAAATCTTAAAATTGAATGACCCTGAATCCATAGTCTTTTTGGGTTGAATTTTTCCTGTGAAAGCAGTATAATGACTCACAGGTGTCATGGGTGTCGGCATAACGGGTTCTTGCCGGATATGTGGAAACGTGCACACTTCGGAAAATGGAGGTTAAACAGATGGCTTTAAGGTGTCAATTGACAGGTATTAAATGTCCACCCTACAAACATCAAGGCATCTTCCTACCAGATAATGAAACGGTGAAATCGTTTTTGCCCGATTTGACACATTGCGCGGCGTGTATAGCCAACGCGGTGCCACGGCGCAACGATCTCCGTGAAGATTTGTTGCAGGTCGCCTCCCTGACGCTCATTGATAAGGGACCCACCTTCAATCCAGAGCATGAAAGTGGTGCCAATTTCAGGAGTTTTATCCGCGTGCGCATCTGCGGTGCCCTGATGGATGCGAAAAAGAGAGAGGTGAGACACAGTACTCGCGAAGGGACTATGCCTGATGAGGAGTGGAACCCCCACAAAACGCCAGATTCAACGGACGATCCGGATATCGAATCTCTGTGGCAATTTCCGGACCCTCACGCAGAATTTGAGAATAGGCTCGTTCGAGACATTAGTTTTGCATCTGTACTACCGAAACTCTTGAAAGTACTAACACCTCGCGAACGTAAAGTTTTCATCTACCTCCGTGAAAATCGGCAAAACCACGAAATTGCTAAAGCGTTAAATGTCTCTAAATCCCGCGTTAGCCAACTCGTGGCACAAGTAACGCTGAAATTGACAAGTGCTGCACAGCGGTTTGGGTTGGCAGAATAGCCGTTTTTCGAGATGCTATTTTGACAGAAATTATGCGTCCCTATTTCGATGTCCATTGTCACATTGGTATGACGGTATCACGCGCCCCGACTGTGGGTCAGAGCGTCGGACGCTGTCTCGCACGAATGGCTTCCGCAGATGTTATCGGTGCGATTCCGTGTCCAACGGGCGGAAGTCCGCAGGCACGCGGTGTATTGGACACGCGCGCACAACATGAAACAATCGCCAACGCATGCAAGCTATATCCCGAAAGGTTTCCGATTGGACTTGGGATCGCGGAGGCTCGACATGAACAAGCCGGTGCTGACGAATTGGACAGAGCAATGCAGGAAGACGGTTTGGTCGGATTTATGTGCCATCCTGGACTGTCTGGACATTCACTCGGTGGTGAACTCTACGCATTCTTAGAAGTCGTAGCGATGCACAACGGGCTGTGTCTACTACATCAGGCAGGCTCCACCCAGAATATTGCCGCTTACGCACAGCGATTTCCGTCGATAACGTTTATCATTGGACATGTTTCGATGAATAAAGCCGGACATCTTGATGCAATTGCACAGTGTGGGAAACGGGAAAATATCTGGTTCGATGTAGCGCAGAAACCGGAAGGGGCGGATACGAGTTGGGACCTCGTGCACCTCGTCAATCATCTCGGTAACGACAGGATTATGTTCGGGAGTGATCTGCCGTATTACGATTTCCGTCTGGTGCAGGTGCAGATTGAATCCGCTCAGCTTGACGATGAAACGAAGGAACGGATTGCCTACCAGAACGCCGTGCGGTTGGTACAACAATTCCGTGCAGACTGGACACCGACGTTGACCCCAATAACGCCGCCACAGGTCTATTCTGAAACTGAGATGTGGGATGCAAATGGCGCAAGATTACGCTAACCTGTAGGAGCGACCTGTACTCGCGATTCCTTATCAGAACACACTGGTCACTTGACGATTTCAACTGCGCGAATCCGACGATGGAGCACAAAAATGCAAAGGACTATCAGAGCAATCTGGATGAGGAGTGCCCATGCCCAATGCACGGCATAGTCGTGTGAACCGGCAAATAGGGCTGTGCCGAGAATGTCATAGTGTGCCCAAATGGAGACTAACGCCATTTTGCTGGTGCGGGTAATCGCTTTGAGTATCTCGTAGGTAACGTGCGAACCGAACCACACGGCGCAAAAACCGATGATGGCATAGCGAGGATTTGACGTGAGCGACGAGAATAATAACATCAGTAGACTGGGAGAAAGAGTGATCAGCACCGAGTAGGCGATGATTGAGAACGGGACCCAATAATACGTTTTCAGGAAAGAAGTATCGGTTAACAGCACTTGTTCAAGAAACAGCAATAGTCCAGGAACCAATGTGAGGCAACCGAGCAAGATACCGATGACAGCAAATTTTCCGATCAGATAGTCTACCCATGAAAGAGGTTTGGAGAGATAGAGCGAAAGCGCGTTGTTCTTCAGGTCGGTGGCGATTAATCCAGAACCCCCGAAAATAGCAATCAGCGCGATGAGAAATGAGGAAGGGGGACCTGTGCCAGGGTTTCGGAATAGGAATTCCTGAAAGAATTCGTTATCAATATCAAACGAAAATGCCACTCCGGGTACCTGATTAAGGATGAAAATAAGGGTTGCGTGAACCAAGATGTAGATTAACGGAGGAACAGCAACAATTAATCGCACAATTTTGCGTCGCGCCAGCAATTTTAGCTCCGCTTTTGCGATAATCCACCAACGTGTACGAGGACGGGGGTTCAGGGTGCCTTCCCAATGTCGATAGTCCTGTGTGTGAATAGGCATGTTTTTTCGTCGTTATCAGTTATCAAAGGGGTAGTTTTCAGTTTCGCTTAAGATGTCTTAGTTTGATCGGCTATCGGCTTTCAGCTGTCGGTATTTGGCTGGAAGGAAACTGGTAGACTGAGTACACTCTCTTCCATTCCTGTCTTTTGCTGATTGCTGACCGCTGACCGCTGATGACTATTTTAATACTTATAGATGGCGGTTCTCTCTAAGGTGTCCGAGAAGGGACCCTGTTTCTCAGTCTGGATTTCAACGGTGATGACACCTAAATACGTATCGCGTTCCGGATCTTCGTCGATGAAGGCGCGCGGGATTTCCGCAGTCATGAGTCGATCCAGTCTATTGAGTTGCTGCGACCAGCGGAGGTCAAGGAGCCGTCCATCGTAGACTTTCTTATGTTGCGCCCCGTTACGTATAGAGTAAACCTTGACATTGGTAGTGAAATCTGCTTCAGAGACGGTGCTCACACCGATACTTGGACTGAGGATACTCTGATTCCATATCAGCGGTATGCCATTTCTATCAACCAGGTAAATCCGTAGATCGATCCTATCAACGCGTGGATCCGATTGGATCTGGATGCCCTCAAAATTCTGAATTACCCCGCTCCCACACGAAAGCGTAACAAGAACACAGATGCCGACGAGTACAACTCTTCGACTCTTTAATATAAGCTTGCGGGGCAAATTAAAACGAAGCACATCAATCCTCCTCTATTGTGTTTTTAAGGGCAGCTTGCAGGCTTCCCATAGAAGTCCGTTTCAATCTATTATATCTTTTTTAAGGGGCGGATGTCAATCTAAAATCGAAGGTATTCAGCCCACTTGTAGGAGGGAACTCCAATTCCCGATTCCTGACTTGTCCCATTGCTCTTGATAAGTTGGTTTCTCTGTAGAAGGGTGTTTTGCTTGGGTGTTTCTCCCGATTCTTACTGACTGCTGATTGCTGATTGCTGACCGCTATTCTTGTAGGAGCGACCTCCCGGTCGCGATACCAACTTGTATCTTTTCTTAACTGTGATAGAATAATAACTATAATACCCGCTAAAGTCTTAATCGGTTCAGAGCAAATTTTGGAGGAACCCCATGAAAGCCGCAGTATTGTACGAAACGGACACACACTTAAAGATTGAAGAGTTCGACTTACCGCGTCCAAGTGCGAATCAGGTCCGAGTACGATTGGTCGCCAGTGGTGTCTGCCACTCCGACTGGCACGTCGTTAAGGGGGACTGGCCCTTCGTCAGGCTACCTGTTATTCTTGGGCATGAAGGGGCTGGGGTCGTAGAAGAAATCGGAAGCGATGTGACACAAGTCCAAGTCGGCGACCATGTTATCCTTTCATGGAAACGGAACTGCGGATACTGCGAAATGTGTCAGAAAGGGTATCCGAATTTGTGTGCACTCCCTGCCGACGGGTCGGGTAAACCGGCTATAAAATCGAGTGGACGAGAGATTGATCAGATGTCCGGATTAGGAACATTCGGTACTGAGACGCTCGTCCCACAGGACGCAGTTGTTCCCATCGATAAGGACATGCCGTTTGCACAAGCCGCGCTCATCGGGTGTGGCGTGATGACGGGTGTCGGCGCGGCTATCAATACAGCAGAGATTTCACCCGGCAGTTCAGTAGCCGTCTTTGGATGTGGAGGGGTTGGACTCAATTGTATACAAGGTGCCGCCATCTCTGGTGGTGAACCTATTATTGCCGTCGATGTACTCGACAACAAACTTGAACTCGGTAAGCAGTTTGGAGCGACGCACACGGTTAACGCTTCCGAGGTAGACCCTGTGGAACGGATCAAGGAG
>JAPOOP010000068.1 GCA_026713385.1 Candidatus Poribacteria bacterium
ACATGCAAGATTCGATAAATGTCCAAGACTTGGAGCATGACAGTGTGGAAACTGAGGCAGAGGCAGCGCGAGATCAGTTGGAGGCACATCTCCGTGATAGCATAGTCGGCAGATATATCAGGAGTTACAACAAGCGCTTGCGCACTCTCAACCAAGAGTTAGAGGACATACGCCAGCAGGTTGATGACAAACTCACTCATATAGATCAACACGTTTCCCAAGAAATAGCAGAGGTCAAAACTGACATTCGCAGTCTTTCCGACAAGTTTGGGGGCGAAGATTTAGGGTTGACGTTAGAAAAAATTGAGGGACTCATCAACGCGAAACTTGATGCAAGGCTTGATGGAATCACTGCACGCAGCGAGGCGGACCTCCAGAAATTGTCAACACTCATAAACGATTTCGCCAGTGAGTTCCAGAAGCAAATCGATCAGCTCACCGGTGAAGTGAAACTCTTGCGAGAGCAAGCGCGCCGAAATCAGGAGTCTCTACGCACAGAGTTAGCTGCTGAAACCGAAACGCTTGAAACTACTAAAGTTGATCGGTTAACCTTAGCCGAAACTCTCATTATGCTCGGGATGAAATTGAAAGACGATGACTTGCTGGATGAATTCGGAATAAATTTGGACCTCGATGAAGTTTTAGATGGAAACGGAGAAAATGACGAAAGTTAGATATACTGTTATAGCCATTCTTATGACGATCTTCGCTGGAATTACTGAGCGAATCGAAGCGGATGAATCAGTTGCCTCGGGCGAGATTTCAGTTCTTGTTGTTGGTGATATTACTATCAGCAGCCGGATGACACCATTGATTGAAAGCAAAGGTGCTGGTGTTTTTTTTCAAGGAACTACTGACCTGATTCAATCCGCAGATGTCGCGACCGCTTCCCTAAACGCAAGCATTTCGGAAAGAGGGGAGCCGCGGTATGGGATTGAACATCCATTTCGGGCGGCACCGGGTCTCGGCAGAGCCATTGCAAATGCCGGATTTGACGCGGTTTCCTTAGCCACGCCGCACATAATGGACTTCGGTTTTGAGGCGTTGGAGGATACAATCACCGAACTGGAGTGGTATGATGTCAAACCGATCGGTGCTGGTACGAGTGTGGAAACAGCGAAACAACCGGTATGGGTGCCAGTTAAGCTAAGTGAAACCGAGACTGCACAGGTTGCGTTGTTAGCCTATTACCGAGTGAATGAATTCGCACGTTACACCGAGGATCCGCTTGCTTATGCCGTTTATAGTGAGATGACAAATGCTGTCGAGCAGACCCAGACAAAAGCGGCACTCGTGGTTGTCTGGTTACACTGGGGCGGCAGAAGTCGTTCTATGGATGAGGCAATCGGACGACAGCGGATTTTTGCCCATACCCTCATCGACGCAGGCGCGGACATGGTGGTATGTCAACAACTTCACACGTATGGTGGTATTGAGTTATATCAGGGCAAACCGATTGTTTACAGCCTCTCAGATTTTATCTATGATGCTTACGATAAACAGCACTCGCACATAGTTATCCCGAAAGCAACGTTTGACACTGAAGAAACCCTGAAGTCAATTGAGTTAATTCCGATTTTGACGGATCCGCCAAAGACCCCGGTCCGTCCTGGAAAGCCCAAGGAAACTGCAGCGACCCCTGAAGTTGCGAATCAGTTTCCGAGCCTCCTAACCGGAAAGGCGGCGGTAGACACCTTACAGGACTATCAGCGACGTTGCGCAGAATTGGAGACGGAGGTGTTCATAAAAGGCGAACGCGGATGGATTCGATAGATAGCCGGAGTAGGAGCAAAAGTCAGAGTGATAAAGAAGGTATCAGGGGAACACCCAAACAAAAACGCCCCTCCCACAAATGTAGATCGCAACTCCTTTAGAGGTGAACGTGGGTTAACGCCTAAAGCATTTCTCGTCGCAATGCTCCTGATTCCTCTTAACGTCTTCTGGATTATTGAACTGGAGGTTGTTCGTTATACACACCCGACGCTAATTCATCCGTTGTCCAATGTCATCTTCATAATCTTTTGGCTGATGGTGTTCGGGGCAGTGCTGGGAAAAATATCCCCAAAACTGCGGTTAACACCGGCGGAGTTGCTCACAGTCTACGTCATGTTGTGCATTGTTTCTTCGCTCTGTTCGCACGACATGATGGAAATCCTTGTCACTATCCTCGGGCATCCATTTCGGTTCGCAACGTCCGAGAATGAATGGCAACAACTTTTTTGGAAGGAACTTCCGACATGGCTAACCGTTCAAGATACCAGCGTCTTGTCGGGATATTACGAGGGGCAATCGAGTCTTTACCGAGAAACACACCTTACCGCTTGGGCTGTTCCTGTGGTATGGTGGACAGTTTTTATCCTTGTGTTGATGTTTGTTATGCTGTGCATCAACACCCTGCTCCGTATCCAATGGACTGAGCGCGAACGACTCACTTATCCGATTATTCAACTTCCGCTCGCGATGACGGAGCAGAATACAAGTTTTTTCAAAAATAAGTTGATGTGGTTGGGTTTCGGTATCGCCACAGCCATCAGCATCCTAAACTTACTTAATTCGATTTATCCAGTAGTTCCGTATCTACCTGTAAAACGGCAAAACATCCATCAGTACTTCACCGGTCGTCCTTGGAATGCGATGGGGGGTGTACGTCTCTCGTTTTATCCTTTTGCAATTGGGATTAGTTTCCTGATTCCATTGGACCTGCTTTTTTCGTGTTGGGCGTTTTATTGGGTGTACAAATTTGAGTTAATGGCAGGTAGTATTCTTGGGATACGGAATTTACCGGGCTTTCCTTATGCGGATGCCCAGAGTTTCGGGGCGTATATGGTCCTTCTCGGGACCGCTGGATGGGTTGGAAGAACGCACATCAAACGGATTTTCACTGGGATCTTAGATGGATTCCGAGGCACATCCGCGATGGATATGCAGCGTGAGCCGATGCCTTATCACGTTGCTTTCATCGGCATTGTGAGCGGGATGCTGTTTTTGACTGTGTTCTCCTATAAAGCGGGCATGTCTCTTTGGGTAATTCCGATCTTTTTCGGGCTTTACTTTTTGCTCGCGACGATGATTGCCCGACTTCGGGCGGAATTAGGATTCTTAGTCCACGATTTGCACAGAGTCGATCCACACGGATTAATCGTGACAGCGTTCGGCACTCAGCGCTTGACGACGAGTACAAAAACGGTTTTTTCGTTGTACATGTTCTTTAATCGAGCATATCGGGCACACCCGATGCCCCAAGAATTGGAAGCGTTGAAAATTTCAGAGCGACGACATATCCGTCCACAGCATACCGCCGCTGCAATTCTCATCGCAACCCTCATCGGTGCAATCGTTATATTCTGGCTACTCTTGGACAGTTACTACAGACATGGAGCAGAAACAGGCTATTACGGTCCCTGGGCATTAGGGTTCGGCAGGGGTGTGTATCGACAACTTGAAAACTGGTTAAATTATCCACAAGGCACGGATATCCCCGCCCTCGCTTTTATGGGAGGCGGTGCGGGTGTCGCTCTCGGACTCATGCTATTGCGAACCCGTTTTCTCTGGTGGCCCCTGCACCCACTCGGCTATGCTATGGCAAACAGTTGGGGCATGTACAACCTCTGGAGTTGCCTCTTTGTGGCATGGGTGGCAAAGGCGATTGTATTGCATCAAGGAGGACTCAAAGCCTACAGGCGTATGGTGCCGTTCTTTCTCGGACTTGCCCTCGGGGACTACATAAGTGGAAGTTTATGGAGCATCGGTAGCATTCTTGCGAACACCACGCTATATCAGTTCTGGCCCTGATGTGTCTCCGACTATGCTTCCCTATCTGTTCCTTATCAAGGGGTCAAATTGACCTATGAAATCACAGCCCTTTTAAGACTGTGCCAGTTTGGCAGACATTCAGTGGGAATTCCCGTTATTTCAAGCGATTGCTATTGGCATAGATATTGCATACTATTCGGTGATTAGGAAGTTGTTGCAGACCTACTTCTGAAGTAGAAGGACAGTGGTGGCGAAGCACAGAAGGGATTTCTTTATTTTATCGATGGGCACATTGCGACTGCGATGTGCCTACCGCGAAACTATTCATACAAAGAAGACAAATCAAAAATCAGCAAACTCATTGGAATTGATTTAGGTATAATAAATTCATACGTAACAATACGCCTATTTTAGAAAGGAGAAAGAAACATGGAAACCAAAGAGAGAAAAGAGGAAAACAGAGATACGGATACCACTGAAGAAGAACTTGTACAGGAACTCCCACTCC
>JAPOOP010000465.1 GCA_026713385.1 Candidatus Poribacteria bacterium
AAAGCGTTCAACTGATCGACATCGGTGAGCGGGAGGCGTTTTATCATACGGCACGCACGAATCTCATCGCTGGAGAAGCCGATCGGGAGACATTTGATGCCGCTTTCAATCTGTTTTGGCGATACCCACGTCCCGAATTCCAAACTGTGGAGACGGAAGAGGAGACATCAGAACCGTCCAGTCTCCAGGAACTCTCCGATGCAAGCGATGAACAAGACATCGTGGATCAATGGTTGGATACTGAAACGGAGGATAGTGAGGAGGGACAGGAGGATGATCCGGTCGCTTATAGTGCTGAGGACCTCTTAGCTCGGAAGGATTTCAGCGAGTTCACAAAAGAGGATATGGAGAAAGCGAGGGAGATCATCGCGAAGTTGGCGGCAATATTGGCGACAAAACTCAGTCGACGAAAGGTCGTTGGCAAAAAGGGAAAAACTATAGACTTCCGACGAAGTTGGCGGCAAAATCTTATGCACGGTGGCGAACCTCTTGAATTAATTCGGAAACAGCAGAAAATCAAAAAAACCAAGATTCTGCTTCTCTGTGATGTGAGTGGCTCGATGGATTGTTACGCCAAATTTCTCATCCAATTCATCTATGGTATGCAGCAGGAGTTGAGAGAAGTAGAGGTCGCAGTCTTCAGCACACATCTGACAAACATTACAGGACTCCTCCGACGGAAAGGGTTGGCGGAAGGTTTAAATGAAGTTGCGAATGTTGTGCCAGATTGGTCAGGTGGAACGAAGATTGGCGAAAGTCTGCTGGAATTCTATCGACAGTTTGCTCCATCTCTCTCGGCATCTCGTTCAGTCGTTATCCTCATCAGTGATGGCTGGGATCGAGGCGATGTAGACGTATTGCGCCGTTCTATGGAGATGTTGCATCGGCATGCACATCGGTTGATTTGGCTCAATCCGTTGCTCGGTAGCGACGGTTATCAGCCGATTTGTCGAGGTATCCGCACGGCTTTGCCCTATGTGGACTATTTCCTTCCTGCACACAATTTGGAGAGTTTGGCACAATTGACAAAGATATTAATCCCGCTTTGGGCACGATGAATGGTGTCTATCAACCCTAAAAAATAAGATAAGGAACTTTAACTATGCAAGTTCAGGCGGCGGTGATGCTCCAACCGGGGCAAATAGAGATCCGCGAATTTGAGAAACCGTCTCCCGCAGATGACGCACTCCTCTTACATGTGGACAGCGTTGGCATCTGTGGAAGTGATAAACACATGTATCTCGGGCATACTGCCCTAAAATTTCCGGTCATCCCAGGACATGAAGTCGTTGGCACGGTTGCTGAAATCGGTAAAAATGCGAATCAGGTTATGAATGTGATGGGAGGTCCGATCAAAGTCGGGGACCGTGTGACTGTAGTGCCCGGTTCAAAGAACTGTGGCAGATGCTATTATTGTTTGCACGTACCGGGTCGTCCAACCTTATGTTCTGGACGAACTATCTACGGGTTCAGCAATAGCGAAACGCCTCCCTATCTGAATGGTGAATTCGCTGAGTATACCTATATTCACGGCAACTCTTGGGTCTATAAGATGCCGGAAAGCGTCCGAGAGGAGATTCGCGTATTGACGGAGCCGGTAGCGGTTGCGACACGCGCTGTTGAACGCGCGTGTGCCCCCGGTCTACCACAAGTCGGAGATGGTTACAGTATCGGAAGCAGCGTGGCAGTCCTCGGATGTGGACCGATTGGTCTCCTCGTCGTCGCTGTCTTACGAGATAGCGGTGCTGGTACTATCATCGCCACTGACCTTGTTGACAGTCGATTAGAGATGGCGAAGCAGATGGGAGCAGATGTGGTCGTCAACGTCGGGGATACAACACCTGAAGAACGGGTCGAGCAAATTCAGGAACTTACAAACGGTGTCGGCGTGGACATCGCCATTGAATGTGCAGGCATACCAGCGGTTTTCTCCGAAGCATTGGACGTAGTGAGACGCGGCGGCAAGGTCATCGAAGTTGGACATTACACCGATTCTGGAGATATTCGAGTCCGACCTCACCAGATTTGCAATAAAGACTTAGATGTTTGCGGTGTATGGGCATATCCGCAGATCCAGTTTCAAACAGCGTTGGATTTCCTTCAGATAACGCGCGCCCCGTTGCACGAATTGATAACGCATCACCTACCGTTGCACCAATTGGAAAAAGGCATTGATATGCTTGGACAAGAAGGCGTTTACAAGGTTGTAATTGAACCACAGTTGTAAGAGTGGCAGTCGGCTTTCAGCTTTCAGCGGGGACTCAAAAACGCTCCTTGCTGACCACTGACACCTAAAATTGTGAGTAGAGGGAACAATGAAAAACCACAGCAGTCAGCAAAGAAACGATTATCAATCAGCAGTCAAGCGTCAGCAAGACAGGGTAGGTTCATCAGAATCCCCTTTACTGATGGAAACCGATAGCCGATGGCTGATAGCCATCTTTCTGATATGTTGCTATCTGCTGTTGAGCTTCTTTATAGGCATTAGAGCCGGAATTACCGCAGATAGCGAGGGTCCCCTTTCGGACGAAGTGCCAGTAGAGGGACCACCGCTCTTCAAAACCATAGAAGGCGCGAAAACTTACATTGTGCAACACCAGAACAAAGATGGCGGTTGGCCCCTAATCCCGGGCGGAGATAGCAATGTGGAGAATACCGCCTTCGCGGTTTGGGCATTGATTGATGCCGGGTGGGGCACTGGATCACAGGTCGTCCGAATGGGGGTTCAATACCTCAGAAATACGCAGTGGGATAACGGGAGTTGGAACAACAACACCGCCCACACTACCTTTGCGCTGATTGCATTAGCAGCGGCGGAGACCGATCCTGAAGTCCGTTTTAAAGGGCTCCAGTGGTTAAAAAAAGCACAGAACCGCAGTGGTGCATGGGGGAAAAAAGAACGGAGCCCTGACAACGTTCTCTACACTGCCGCGGTATTAGCTGGATTCAGGCGGCTCGGCTTCGAAAAAAATTTTGAACCGATCTCCAAAGGTGCAAATTGGCTGGAGAAAGGTATTAATTTCGATGGGGGCTGGGCGTTAGAACGTGGGGGCAGGTCTGACGTTTTCATAACGTCCTGGGTGGTTCAAGGTCTGGAGACTGTTTACAATATCAATATCCAAATTGCATGGTTAAAGCAGTTTCAGAATGATGATGGTGGATTCGGGAGATATAAGGGGAGTCCAAGCGATCCAGAAATCACAGCGATTGCAGTTATGGCACTCGCTGCCGGAAATGATCCGCTCAACACCCGCCGGATTGCTATCAATTATTTAACAAACATGTGGCAGGAAAATGGCAGTTTTATCAGCAATACACCGATTGAACTGTCGGAACCGACCGCCAATTTACAGTCCACTTGTTTTGTCCTTATCGCTATCCATGCCAAAACGCCGGATGAGCTCGCTGTAGAACAATAAGCAAAATCTGAGGTCAGAGAGAAACGGTACTACCGCCGTTCATCAGCTCCAATGCCTTGTCTTGCCAATGCCCCGGGCATAATATAGTGTTCACCTTTGGTTACCTGAGCGACCTGCTGTTGGAAATTATCTCCGATGGAGTTGCTTCGCATGGAGGTAACCCCGCCGATGACGTAAACCCGAGCAAACGCACCTCGACATACTGAAATTGCTTTGCCTGCGGTATACCCTTTTTCTGATCGTTTGCTCGTTGGTTCATCTGTGACGATGATGAGGACAAGGTTGCGTCCTTCTTCGGTGCGGAGTTTTGGCACTCCTTCAATGATGGCATCCAATAGATGCTCATCGCCGTTTTTTGGGAGGCGAAATAGCGACTTCACCTGCTCTGCTTCCAATGGGGGCTTGGTTATCACAACAGTACTCTCGCCACCGCCGACTGCCGCCCAAAATCGGATCATCCCAAACCGATAATCCAATCCTGCCGCGTTGAACACAGAGACCATGAGATCCAAACCGTCGCATGCGGGATCCGTCTTGGTTTGCATACTCAAACTGTAATCAAAGACGAACACAACGTCTACTTTACCGGGATTACTCGCAACCAGATTCTCGGCAATGCGTTTAAACAAGCCATCGATCCTGAGGAGTGCCTTGTCGGCAATCGTTCCACCGCTCCGAATGCGCTGTCCATCCATCCGCCGTTGATTTGAATCGATTGGGTACCACATACCGTTCGTTTGATCTGTAAGTTCCGCCTGAATCTTTTCGCTAATACCGATAAAGTTGAGTTGTACGTCGTTTTTCCGACAAAGGTCAATAATTTGTCCGCTAATTTTGCTTTTTGCCTGTGCTTCTGTCCATGAAGTGCGCATCCGAGAGTTGGTTATCACGACGAACTGCGTTACGACCTCTTCTCGGAATTCCAACTCGCTCAAACCTTTTACTACAGCGTCAAGTCCATATCCAGATTCGACGTTGTTCCCGGATTCGACTCGCATATCCTCGAAAGCACTTTCAATGCTGAGGTAGTCAAATGTCCACTGATGGAAATTGACGCGTGGTTCTCCGTATACCGAATGAAAGCTCACCAATGCAAATCGGTAGTCCATCGTTTTCGCCTCCATAACGGTGAGCATGTCAATGAGACTATTTTCAAGGGCGGCAATATGTCGTGACATCTGTCTGCTACCGTCCACGATGAATACTACATCTACCTTTGGATTCTGAGCATGTTGCGTTGCGCGTTTTGCGATGTCCTTGAGGCTTGCGCCAATATCCGCTTTGAGAGGTTTTTCCTCCTTCGCCCGCGGATCTACCATGATCCTGTGTTTCCGTCGAGGCGGACGAACCTGTGCTGATGCTTGCAATGCGGACACCAACAGTCCTATGGCAAGCAAGCAGCATATCCAAACCGTTTGGTCCCACTTGCAAACTAAACCTTGCTTAACAAAAGTCATATCATCTCCGAATTAAAATTCATTAGACGCTGCGGCACTCGCAACTAATATGTGTCCAAGTCAATTTCTTCCTCGCTAAACCGGAGGTGTGCTTGATTGACTAATTCAACAATACCGTCCCACTGCTCGCGCGTTCCGTCAGAAATACCATCCCTTTCAAGTACCTCAGCAAATTCAAGGAGGGTTTCGCTAAACTTGTCTTGCAAGTAGACATACTCCTCAGTCTGATCTGCGTTCTTGGGTGGCTCGAAGCTTGAGATGCTCGCTGCATATCTAACGAGTCCTTTCACCGCCTCAATGGCTTTCTCTTTGCTCTCTTTATCATCAAAGTAGTCAACGACAACAAAATAGTCATCTATCATCAATGCCATAAGTGCTTTGAGATCGTCAACCTCAGGCATATCTTCCTCTGGAATATCAGGCTCTGGTGCTTTTTCGGCATCAGGCTCCGATTCTTGTTTCAGAAAGAGAGCATAACTCATAACCAACGTCTTCTTTGGAATCAGAGCGACCGCGTTTGCAGCATCTTCATGCCCATTGATACCTTCGATATCCACTCCCACCTTGAAAGCATCGTCTCTGCCCATACCGATAAACTGCTTGAGAAATTCTTCCGCTGCAATAGCGTCTGACTCCTTATGTTCATAGATTTCCACTTTTATGACCTTCCCTCTCATATCCAGTCCAACGGCACCTTTAATAACGCCGTGCGGTCCCTCTGCATCAGCAAACAACACCAAACCCATCGGCTTCTTTCTATCGCTAATCGGAATGTGGAAAGTCGGTTTCAGGTCTTCCGCTCGAAGCTTAACACCGAGTTCCTTCTCTATAGAAACTATTTTGTCTGGATCAATGACAGGATTTCGTTGAACAAATTTTTTGGCTTTCGGGAAGATGGTTTCCGCCAGTTTCTCACCGGATAACTCACCAGCACTGCTAAGTAGTGGTGTGCTCAGTATGAAAAAAATAAGTCCTAACAGAATACCTGTTCGAGGCTGCCGATAGATGTCGGAAAACATCACAATCTCCTTTTTAACGATGGGAATCTGGGCGTTACTCCAAATGAAAAGCATTCTCACTGCGAAGCAAAATTATGCCATTTAAGGCACAACTTCGTTTCATAACGGTGTCTGGTTAATTCCAACGCGGGGGTTTGAACGTTTTTTATGAGTTTTTATTTACACCGTAAGTTTATCAGAAATCGTTTTTTTTACAAAGATTTTTACTGTGACTCCCCATTCAAGATAGTCCTCAGACAACTTAAACCTCTCGCTTATAATCCTAAGACTTCTAAACGAAAAGTGACGCTATGGCGGTTTAACCACAACACTTCAACGTCTGGTCTGGTAGGAACACTCACTTTCGGTCTCAAAAAACTGAACTGATAGCCGAATGATCCATTTAACTGTGCCACCCCAAAAATACTCTCAATCAGTCTTATGTTGAGTCCAGTAGATGCTTCCGCACCAAAAGTATTCTGAATATTCGCTGGTGCGGAGAACTGTTCCCTAAAGGCATAGAAATTTGATCCGAGTCCAATAAAGGGTGCCCATTTCCCACGCCCACTCAGCGTCAACATCATACCAACAGTTTCAACGTCCAACATTCCGAAGGGCAGGACATCTGTACTACCCCCGCGAGTATCCACGACGTAACTACTGAATGGGACTGAGAACTGGAGTGCGGATGTCAACTGATATCCTATTGAAAATTCTTCGGTGCGTGCGGTTTCCAGTTCGTCGTTGGTGAGTGTTAATCCGCGACCGGTGCTTACGACCGCCCCTTTGGCAACATGTAAGTATTTTTCAAGTTCAAGTGCAGTACCGATAGTTGGTAACCCCATAAGACCGACAAATATGTAGATGCTGAATGTAGTTAGAAGTTTCATGATACCTCCAATGCTGAAAAAAGTAATCCTTATGTATTTCCTCTACCGTTGGCGAATCCAATGTTCAACAGGATAGAAGAGGGAGAACAACACAGGTGCCAAAATAAGGTTAGCCACCGTTGCCGAGACCATGCCACCGAAAGTCGGGACCGCGATGGGTTTCATCAATTCTGCCCCAGTAGTGGTGCTGATTTCTGCTAACATAATTGGTAATAACGCCAAGATCGTGGTTGCTGTGGTCATGATGATGGGGCGGACACGCAATAAACCAGCATTGATTACGGCTTCGTCAATCGGTTCGCCACCCCGAACGCGTTCCAGTAAGTATTCGATTAAGACGATTCCATCTTCGACAGCTATGCCAAATAAGGCTATATACCCTACCCACACCGCTGTGCTATACTTAATGGCGTAACCACCGCCGAGTGCTTCTGGCACAAACGCCATCAACCACTGCATCCACATACCACCGATGAATGCGAAGGGAATCGCAAAAAAGATCGAAAACATCGCAGAAGGCGACTTGAACTGGAGGTATAGCAACATGAAAATGACGGCGATACACACTGGTACGACGATTGCTAACCGATCTCGAGCTTCAAGCTCAGCTTCGTACTGCCCGCTAAAAGCGTAGAAATAGCCTTGCGGTAGCGTCGGCTTAATCTTTTCATCAAGGGTCTCTTGGGCTAATGCCACGAAGTCAACCAGTCCAATGGTGTCAACATCCACATCACAAAAGACTCGAGAAAAGAGTAACGTATTTTCGCTCGCGATCTTCGCGGGACCGGGTCGTCTCTCAATTCTTACGAGTTGTTCAAGTGGAATATGCAATCCTTTTGGTGACGGCACGAGGACACGCTTAAGTGCTTCAATATTATCCCGCAATTCTCTCATGTAACGGATACGAATCGGAAATCGCTCCCGCCCTTCAACAGTATGAGTCAAATTCATACCACCGATCGCAGTCATGATAATTTGCTGTACCGCCCGGATTTGGATGCCGTAGCGAGCAGCTTCCTCTCGATCGATGTGAAATTCGAGGTATGGCTTATTTCCAATGCGCTCAGCATACGGACCCCGTGCCCCCTCAAGTTTAAGGAGTTCCTGCTCAATGCGGACCGCAATCTCCTCAATTTTGGCAAGGTCTTTACCAAACACTTTAATTCCAATCGGGGTTTGTATGCCTGTTGCAAGCATATCAACACGATTACGTATGGGCTGCGTCATAATGGGTGAAACCCCCGGCATTCGGGTAGCCTCCGTCAGTTCGGCAATGAGTTCGCTGCGGTTTTTGGTCCGGAAGTAAGTCTTATGCTTGAGGGTAGGCTCAATTTCCTCGGCGATCCGATGAAGTTTCGTCTCAGTCTCAGATTCACCTATTTTAACGTGTTCCAATCCCATCCCACCCATCCGCTTTTCAGCGAGGAGTTCTTCTAAAAGGATTCGTAATAACCAGATGCGATACAACTGTTCTCGCTCGTCAACTGACAAATAAGAATTGTGATATGTTGTTGCTAAGGTATCAAATCGTTTTACGGTTGCCGTAACAATATCATCCAGAAAATCAGCATTGATATGACTGGCATGTTCCTCGCTTATCAGCCCTGCGCGTTTTAAGCGTTGGACGAGATCGGACACAAGTTCCTCCGTTGAATTGCGTTTAACCGATCGTCGGGGCCACTCCGCTGGGTCAACTATATTGACAATAGTTTCAAACATACCAATTGGGGCAGGATCGGTCGCTGTCATCGCGCGCCCTAACTTTCCAACGACAAGTGAAACTTCCGGGAATCGATTCATAATCAAATCCTGCTTCGCCATGACATCCTTTGCTTGCGTAATTGAGGCACCCGGAAGCAGCACCGGCATAAACAGCAGTGCCCCTTCGTTAAGTGGCGGCATGAATTCCTGCCCAATATTTTTATAGAAAGGGGTCAGCGGTATGCTTGCGATAAAAATAAGTATCGCCAAGACAACAACAGCGAGCTTCGTCCAAATATTTTTTACAGCCAATCGAATAATCGGGCGATAACTGGTTCTGAGTACCCACGTAATCCCCTCGGCTAATTTTCTTAGAGGCAAGCTGAGTAGCGCGAAGAATTGTGCTATTAGTTTGGAAACCATACCCGTTCGGGTACGGGTTGGGTCTGCAAGTAGAAATGACGCTAAAACTGGTACCAGACTAATCGCTATGAGGGCTGCCCCAAGCATAGCGAAAGTTTTTGTATAGGCAAGAGGTTTGAAGAGTTTACCTGCTTGACCGGTGAGAGAAAAGACAGGTATGAAGGCGACGATAACGATGAGCATTGCAAAGAAAATAGGGGGTCCCACCTCTTTAGCGGCACGGGTTACAACCTGAAGTTTGCTTTCACCTGGATGCGGTTCCTGTAAATGTCGTGTGATATTTTCTGTCATCACAATACCCGCATCCACCATCACCCCAATCGCGATAGCGATGCCACCCATTGACATGATATTCGAGGGTAAACCAATAATCCGCATGCCCACAAACGAAAGCAGAACCCCCATCGGTAAGACAAGTGCTATTATCAGGCTACTTGAAACTTGACCCAAGAAAAGCAGGATAATGACCGCCGCGACGATGATTTCCTCCGTCAGCGTTTCCTTCAGTGTGTCCGTTGCGCGGTGAATGAGATGGCTCCGATCATAGAACGAGACGATTCGAACGCCCGGTGGAAGCCCAGGCGCGAGCTCCGCTATTTTCGCTTTGACATTCTCAATCACACGTAACGGATTGTCACCGTATCGCATTAGCACGACCCCGCCGGTTGCCGGGATGCCTGCTTTGTCTAACGCACCGCGCCGAAAATCGGGACCTTCGCTGACTGTTCCAAGGTTTTTGACATAGATGGGTACACCGTTATGTGCCTTGACAACAATATTTTCTATATCCGAGATGCTTTTGATAAACCCCAAACCCCGAATTAGAAACTCCATCCCGCCTTCCTCAATAACCTTCGCGCCAACATCAAGATTGCTCCCTCGGACAGCGTTGTAAACCATTGACAACGGCACGTCATACGCTAATAAGGTATTTGGATCAATGTCAATCTGATACTGTTTGACGTATCCACCGACCGAGGCAACTTCAGAAACGCCATCAGCAGAGGCGAGATAGTAACGAACCGTCCAGTCTTGGAGTGTCCGAAGCTCATGAAGCTCCAAATTGGAGGCAATAAGCGTCTCTCCATCTTCCGGACAGGTGCCCGGCTCGGCATAGCGTTCCGTTGGATGATTCGGGCAATAATATCCATTCTCAACGGTATACCAAAACACCTGTCCAACACCTGTTGCATCGGG
>JAPOOP010000067.1 GCA_026713385.1 Candidatus Poribacteria bacterium
ACAGGGCTTAAACGAATTACAAGCGATGCTGCCCCGAGGGAAACTTCGCCGGTCTGGTCTCCGCAAGGAGATGCCCTTCTGTATGACAAAGTCGATAAGCATAACCGCTTACAAATCTTCAAAATAGCGTTGGGCAGCGATGTTTCGGAACAACTCACAGATACTTTTATACCAAAGGTATTTGGAAAGTTCTTTCAAGCAAATAGTCCGGGGGATTGGTTCGATCCGGCGTTCGCATTGCCGGTTACCCCCAAACCACATTTATTAACGACAGTGTGGGGACAAGTCAAACAGGAATAGCACTTTGTAAGTCTTATCGCTCCCGTTCCGAGACAAGCAGATCGAACGAATTGCTCTGCCATCCGCCTTCCATAACGATATTGTCCCTCGTTTCGCGCAGACGATCGACCATACGTGCTTTCATACGGCGGAGTACGTGCTTATAACCGAAATGGTTCGCCAAGTTATGGAGTTCGTGCGGGTCGCTCTTCATGTCGTAGAGTTCGTCCTCGCTGTATGGGTTGTAGACGTATTTCCACGAATCCGTCCGCACCATCCTGACAGAGGCGAGCGTCGGTTCGTACCCATGAAATTCAGCGAATACATCATCGGGCCAATCCTCTACAGTTTCCCCTCGTAACAAAGGCATAATGGATCTTCCATCGATCTCATCAGGGACTGCTGCGCCACCGAGTTCCAAAAACGTCGGCATGAGATCCACAAGGTTCACAAATTCATCGCACGTCGTTCCGGATGATGTTGCGCCGGGATGTCGGATGACGAGCGGAATGTGGTGTGTTTCCTCGTACATGTGGAACCCCTTGTTGAAAAGTCGATGGCTGCCGAGCATATCGCCGTGGTCAGTTGAGAAGATGACAACGGTATTTTCTGCTAAACCGTTCGCCTCAAGACAGTCAAGAACTCGCCGCACTTGGTCGTCAATGAAGGTGCAGAACCCCCAATAGGCGGCGATGGCTTTCTGCCAATCTGGCCACGTCAGATGGCTGGCGTTCCACCGGAGCATCTCCTTCTGCTGGATGAGCGGCTTGTTGATGAACTGCTCGTCAAAGTTGCCCCACCGTTCGGCAGTGTCGGGATCGTACATCGTGTCGTAAGGGGCTGGCACAACATACGGGAAGTGCGGTCCAAAGAAATTCGAGGCAATCATAAAGGGGCGTTCAGAATCTGAATACCCATTGATTAATTCGATCGTTTTGTCTGCTGTCCACGCTTCCATTGTCCGTTCAGCAGGAAGTGGGTGTCTTCCATAGAAGGGTGCCTCACCACCCCATTCATACGGTTGAACGGCATCCCTATCAATTCGGAAGTCAATACCGTCATCTCGGAGCCACTGATGCCACTCGCGATAGGGGTGCCACTTATCGTAACCCCAAAACTCTGTGTCGCCTTCCTTCGCGAGATGCCACTTACCGATGCAGCTGACCCGATAGCCTGCCTCACTAAGGAGTTTTGGATATGCTGGTTTATCGAGGATTTGGTTCGCAAACACGCCGTTGAAATTGCCCATATTTGACAACTGCCCATGATTGTGTGGATAGAGTCCGGTGAGTAGAGACCCACGCGCCGGTGAACAGAGCGCGATAGGGGTGTAGGCGTTTGTGAACCGCATACCTGTTGCGGCGATTTCATCGATAGCAGGCGTTCTACAAATGGGTGCTCCGTTGCAGCCGAGTGAATCGAAACGTTGCTGGTCGGTGAGAAGAAAGAGAATATTGGGTTGTCGTGCCATTTTTTAAATTTTCCTTGCGGTTAAACAACGTGGGTGTTTTTGCTTGGGTGTTTCCCCTGGAACTTCACGTGCCTTTCTCAAATCCGCCTGCGCCGTTGTTGCAGGCTACACTTTCGTTTAATCTTTCTAAGATAAAAAAACGTCAAAATGCCCAAGTATGGTTGAGATTTAACCGGAACCCTGATCGTAGCGAAGTGGAGAGCCGTCCGGGGTACCATAGTTAAAAAGGTTCGGAGACGATAGCGATATTTTTCGGTCCTTTGAAGTCGAGTTCGATTCGCTCAAACTGGACCGAATGTTGCCGATAGTAGTCCTCAATTGCCGTCAACAACTCATACTGCCCACGCCGTTCTTCGTCCCAGAAGTTGCAACACGGAATTATCACAGCAGGTCGGACGAGGGCTGCCTCTCCGAGTTCACGCAAGGCACCATCGGGATGGAGTCCAACCAAGAGATCATAATAATCTGCCATGTCAGGATCGAACTGATCAGGACGATGCTCGATGCCTTTGAGCACTGTCCGACGCGGATCAATGAGATCGCATTCAAAATTTTTCTTCTTCGTGAGAAGACGGGTTAAGATTCCCTTCCCACCAGCAACATCGGCAATAGAGTGGATTGTATTGCCATATCGTGCGGCAATGAAATCGGCGACGACTTCAAATCGTTGCGGATCTCCGTGTACTCGATGTTGTTCTCTACTCATTTCAGATTCTCCGGATTCAGTGCCTCCAATTCAGGATGGACAAATCGTCCGTCCTTCCGAATAAGATTTCCGTCGAAGTACATCTCTCCACCACCGTGTTCCGGTGTCTGTATCATGACCATATCCCAATGGACAGCAGACCTGACACTATTATCCGCCTCCTCATAAGCCTGACCTGGCGTGAAATGAAACGAGCCTGCGATCTTCTCATCGAACAGAATGTCAAGCATCGGGTTTGTAATATACGGGTTGAACGCGATAGAGAATTCACCGATATAACGCGCCCCCTCGTCTGTATCAAGAATATCGTTCAACCTTTCGGTATTATTCGCCGTTGCCTCGACAACTTTGCCTTCTTCAAAGCGGAGTCGGATGTCAGTAAACGTCGTTCCCTGATAGATTGTGGGTGTATTGAAATGGATAGTGCCGTTGACTGAATCTCGCACAGGCGCGGTGAAGCATTCGCCATCAGGGATGTTACACTCGCCTGCGCATGGAATAACGGGAATGTCCTTGATACTGAACCGAAGATCGGTATCTTCACCGACGATGTGGACTTCATCCGTTTCCTCCATCAGAGACTTGAGCGGTCCCATCGCCTGTTCCATTCGGCTGTAGTCAAGCGTGCAAACGTCGAAATAGTAATCCTCGAACGCTTCTGTGCTCATCTGTGCTTGTTGTGCCATAGCCGGGTGGGGCCATCGGAGAACGACCCATTTTGTCTGTGGCACGCGGATATCGTTGAGAGGTCGTGTCCAATACTTTTGATAGCGTTGCATTGCTTCCGCTGGGACATCGGACATCTCTGTGATATTATGGCTCCCACGAATACCGATATACGCCTGTACCTTTTTTATACGGTATGTTTCGTATTCACCAATCAATTTTATACCAGCATCGTCTCCGTTGAGAATAATTTCACGTTGGATACGGGCTTGCTTGATTTCAACCAGCGGGATCCCACCCGCTTTTCGGACTGCTCGGATGAGGGCAATGACCATCTCTTGGGGGATGTCAATTCCTTCAATGAGTACAAATTCGCCGGATTGGATTTTCGTGGAATGGGTCGTGAGAACATTTGCGAGTTTATCAAGTCGTGAGTCGTGCATGTCTACCTCAAAAGTGGTTGTAGTTGGATATAAAAGAATTCATATAATAATTCAGGCATGAGTTTCTTAAGAAATTCGACTTTCAGCATCGTTTGTTTGATTTAAGGTGCTGTCTTCCAAAACCGCCCTTACCTTGTCCGTGAAGGATACCCACCATATCTTATCCGCTCGGATGCGTAACAGATGTGTGGCACCTGGTACATCGTTTGCCCCTAACCCGCGTTCAATAATCTCTGTATGGGGATCCCGTTCAAGTTGCTTGGCAAGTCTGTTTTCCAAACGTTCAGACGAGCGGATAGCAAAGATATTTACAAGTTCCACCGATGGTAGATCCAAGAGAAAATCGACGTTCCAGAATAATTTTTTGCCGTTTTTCGGTAATGGATCAGATGGTCGCAAACCGCAATTGTGGAATTGCTTTACCATCGCTTCTCTGATAGCATGCTGTGGTTTATCACCACTCCGCGTTGCGTGTCGGATGAGTCGCCGTGCCAATGAAGTCGATCCCTTTTCCGAAAGTGCCGAGCCGATATAGACATAATCACCAGCGGGTAATGAAACAAGTTTGCCTTTCTTGAACCCACCAAATTTTAATGTAGTGTTCTCTTTAAGGCGGATTCGCAAGATATATGTTCCTGCCTGCGAGTCATTGCCGATGATAAGGATGCTTGGGGTTTCCATTGCTCCTAATTGTAACGCAGACCGGCGTTCAGCGGCTACATGCATACTGCGTAAATCCTAATGTAGATTTAGGTGTTAAACATCTGTCCTAATGCTGTAGTTTATCACAATTCGGAATAGATGGCAAGTTTTGGAAACTTGTAGGTGTCCCTGGAGGCACGTAAAATGTTGTGTGTTGCAACAAAAGCAAAAATCTATTAGAATAGGACTTGGATAGGCACGAAAAAACAAACGAACGCCAAAGAGGTCATAGAGATAATGAAAGCACGTCAATTATCTATTGGATATATTACGGTTTTTGTGATGCTGGTGCTACATCTTCTGCCGGTCTGGGGTTTCAAGTATTTCCCGACGCAGGATGGAGCAAGTCATATCTACAACTCATACGTGGTGAAGGAGTACCATAAACACGAAAACTACCGGTTACGCGAAGTCTACGACCTGAACGCCACGATCTTCCCGAACTGGACCTCTCACGCGCTTCTTGTTGTCCTGTTGTACGTCTTTCCCCCACTCGTTTGTGAAAAGATAGTCCTTACGCTCTGTATCGGTCTCCTACCGTTCTCGCTCTTCTATTTCCTCAACGGCATCGCAAAGAGAAACGTGGTCTTTGGACTGCTTGGGTTCCTCTTTGCCTACAACTATCTGCTTCACATGGGGTTCTACAACTTTGTCCTCAGTATGTCCCTGTTTTTCTTTGCGATGGGTTACTGGTGGAAAGTCAAGGATGAACTCCGATTGTCAAATATCGTCGTCATATACATATTGTTGTTGGCGACCTATCTCACCCACTACCACTCGTATGCGTTGCTTGTCATGTCTCTGACGTTCTTTGCACTCTTCTCATCAGGTTACGATGCCCTGCGCGGGGTATGGGGTTATAGAGAAACATCAGAACCACTCAGGTCTCGACTCAAGGACGGTGTGATAGCGCTTAAACCTACACTGACTTTCCTCGGCGCGCTTGTCCCCGCTTACTTTATCCTATTCTCCTACTATTTCTACCTTTCCAACACTCACGGAGGGGACAGCGAACATAAAGGCTTTGAATGGCTAAACGATTACTTCTTCGGTATGAAATCCTTGGTCTCTTTTCGGGACGACCATGTGCTCATCGGACGGGTGTTGCTGGTGTTTTTTGCCGTTGCCTTCGTGCTCACAGTAGTCAACAGGGTTCGACAGTACCATCGGTTCCGAGAATCAGAGGAATGGAAAGAGACTGGCGAACGGTTCTGGACACGTGCTGTGACGCAGATGGATGGATTTCTGATTATGTCAGTCCTCATTACCGCAATGTTTTTCATAGTGCCTTGGTCTGGCTACAGCGGCGGTTGGATAAACGACAGGTTTCATCTGTACATATTCCTCGTGCTGCTTCCGTTCTTCGCTGTCAATCTGCATCGGCACGTAAACTATGCAGTGGCGGGGGTTATCATTGCTTTGTCCTTATGGCATCTCGGCTACAATGTCCACACGTATACGTTGCTGAATCGAGACATCACCACTGCACTCTCTTTGGTGGGTATGACCGAGGAAGATACCATTCTCACGAGCGAACCAGGAGAATGGGGCGGTTTCTCAGATTCACTCGGTTTTGAACCCAAATACGTTGAACCCTTTGGGCACCTTGAGTGTCTATTAGCAACGAATAAGGGAATCGGGTACCTCGACAACTACGAGGCGAATACGGATCATTTTCCGCTGCAATACAAAGAAAAAGAATTGTCTGCTGATTACGCCATCATTTGGCGGACGGAGTATGACGATGTCGCCGGTTTGGAGGAAGAGTATGAACTCATCGATTCCAACGACTACAATCGACTCTATCGCCGCAAGCGGACACCCCCCGATCTTCAGATGTGGAGTGGCGGAACCGTTGTCTCCTTTGACATGCAGCCCAAAGATGGTCAGACAGCATCAGGATATATTCCTGTGTATGTGGATACAACTTACACTGACGGAAAATACGGCTGGCTAACAGTGTCAGCGCGTGAAGACTCACAAAGTGAGTCGGAGGTATCACAACCTTACGAGGATAGCATTTTGGGGAAAGAGGATGGGGTTTTCCGAATAGCACTTCCGAATGGAACATACGAAGTGACATGCTATTTTAGCGCAGATGAAGGAGATGAACCTGAACCCTTAGAGATAAACCTTATTGCGAATGACGAGAAGCCGATTCAGCGATTGCAGATTCCTATCGGAAATGAGATGATTGAAAGGCGTTACACTATCATGATCACCAATGAACTCTTGACGCAGGTGATATATACCCGCGGAAAAGGTAAACACAAACGGTGGGGTTGGAGTGGCTTCAGTATTCGATCCATGGCGAACTAAACTTCCATCTTTCTACAAAAACTGAGGAGTAATGAGTGAGTTCCCCGCAGTGAAAATACTGGGAGTTGACGTTCTACTTTAGAATTCTGTGCGTTAGGTTTAACGCGATCTCGCCTTGATTTGCCCCCATGTCGTCGTGAGAGAGGTGCTATCTGGATTGACATCAAGCGCACTACCAATAGAAGCCCCATTCATTCCGATTAATATCCTTTCATTTTTCGCTTCATCTTGAAAGCGGGTTGTGCCTTCTCGTTCGTCAAAATTCCAGAGTGCTACAGTGTCCCGATCCGTAGAGAAGCGATGCGGTGGCTGGAACGGCTCTTTGACCCCCGGTATGTCAGGTAAGTCGTACCGGGCGATCCTCGAAAATCTTATCGCATCAATGTCGCCATGAAAGCGAATAACTCGGACCATCTCCCGATCATACCCACCTACGAAGAAATCTTTAAGTTTTCCGAGATCCTTCGTAGTTACTCGATCCATCGGGGCAGTGCTACCACTCTTATAAATCCAATTGTTATATGCCCAACCAATTGTGCCATCCTTGTAAAGGATTGCCACATAGTTCCATTTGTTTCTCTCCATTGAGACCCTAAAACCCGTGACTCCATGGACTTTTTCTCCATCCAGATATGCACCACCGTAGCAACACAATTTGCTCACATCGCCCTTACATGTCGCATGATTTGTCAGTCCGAAGTAAACTTGCTGCCTGAAAATAATATTTCTCTCACCGTGATTTGTTGGTTCAGATTTGGGATAAAACCACATCTCAACAGTGAACTCACGGGTGTTTTTTGGAAACAAATACCCGTGTTCCTCAAACCGGAGTACGGCATAGTCATCAACCCCATCCAGCGACAAAACACCACCAGAAGGTTGGAAGGAAAAAACGGACATAGCTAAATTGAGAAACAGAACTGCGATGAGTAGGGTCTTAAAGTGAGTAACCATGAGAGCGTCCTCCTTAAAAATTCTCTGAATCAGTAATAGATAACTTTACGATTATTAGTGACACAATTTGGAGGCAAAAAGGGTGCATAAAATTATAAAAACACAGTGTTAGAAGTCACAATGCTTGGTCCTGTGCCAATGGTTTTCCCCAGCTAACTCTTGCTTCTAATTGGAAACTGAGAAGACCCTTATCATCAACAAAGTCAGATAAGATATGCGATAATTCAGTGTCAAATGCCCTAACATTTTCCGTTCCCATGTGTTCCTTGGACATACTTGCTCTCGAATGAAAGGATTGAACATAGTCTATAAGCGGTTGCGAGAAACGAATCGGTGTTGTGTACTTATCTCCAATCAGGTGTAGATGCCTTCTATTCACGAGTTCTTGGATTAAGTCAATCTGCGCATAGTGTCTATTGGTGGAATATTTGTGGATGAGTGAAAGTTCTGCGTCGTGCCAAGGCGATCCAATCGGACGGTCTCCATCGATGATGACGAGGTACCCATCTGTCGTCAGTACTTCTTTAAATCTTGGAAAGACCGCACTCCATTCCATCCAGTGAATGCTGGCGCCAGCCGTCACCATATCGTAAGGCGGATACAACGGCACCTCCTCGACGCGTCCATTGATCCACCGAAGATCTGGATGATTGCCGTTGATGAGCGATTTCCCTACTCGGATCATTTCCTGTGAGAAGTCAACTGCATCAACGCTGTCTACATGATCGACAAGTAGCCGTGCTATTTTTCCGGGTCCACATCCAACATCCAGAACTTTCCGTCGCGATTCCCCCAGCAAACTTAGAAGTATTCTATACATCTCCTCTGGATAGGGAGGTCGAAGTTCGTATGCTTCTGCCAAACTACGGTTCTTAAATCGGGACGCATAATCGTCCCAGTATTGTCTCGGTCTCGTAGTTTTCATATTTTTGACCCTAATCCGCTATCGGATCGAAAATCGAATACCAACGCGTCCCCGACAGGGACATAACCGATTTTGGTGTAGATGCTGTTAGAAGTTGGATTTGATAAATCAGTATATAGACTACAAAATGAATAGCGATCCATGAGCATCTTCTGTGTTAATGACCAAACGCACGAGGTTGCATATCCCTTATTACGATGTTCTGGCGGCGTGTACACGGTGTTGATCGTTGTACCATTTCTCGTCGGACGAGATTCTTTGGCGATGGAAACTGGCACACCGTCGTCCCAAATGTAAAGTTCCTGCCCTTTGATGGAGCGTTCAGCGTGGTTTTTAGCACCTTCAAGATCGACAGGTTCTCTTATCTCCTCCGAAAATTTGGCGATCCATTTCGCCATGAGTAGATGGTCATCCGGACGAGCCAAACGTAGTCTTCCCGGTGGAAGGGACATATCCACGACCTTTCTTGCTTCAAATACCCGCATTTGCATGGCGACTCTGGCTGATTCGCTAAATATCTCCTCGATCCAGCAATCAGAAAAGGCTTGGGCTTCTGCTGCCGGTCCAACAACCCCCGGTAGTCGCGTGTTAATTCCACGTAAATGATGTACAAGTTGACGCATAGCAACCAGGAACTCTGTGTCAATTTTGCTTAAAATGATGCGCCTTGGTGGTGTCATTATTGCGACACCTACGACTTTCTCATCTTCCAGAATGCTCAGTAGGAGCGGCGACTTGAATCCGTAATAGTGGGGAGCCTCGGCGAGCTTATAAACGAGACCAATAGGTAAATTATTTTCGCTCTCATGCCGTTCCAAGTAGCTGCCTGAAAGTGAAATAAGTTCACTGGCGTGGTTGTGGGATCGTATTTCGACCATCGTTTTCCTGTTTCCTTTGACTCAAATGGAGCGAACAGGCTTTGACAGAAAGGATTTCCGAAAGACCTC
>JAPOOP010000483.1 GCA_026713385.1 Candidatus Poribacteria bacterium
TAGTCGCCGTGTTCCCCGATCAATATCACACCATCAACAGATAGTTCATTCCCACCGAGTGTCAATGCTTGTCGAATACTTGGGTAGATAGGAACGTTGTGTTCGGATGCTAAACCGACCCCGATGTCCCGATCATCTACCTGATCCAGATAGATGGACACTAATTCGACACGAGGCATTTGATGCCCGGTATCTGTCGGGAACCCCTTCATATATTTCGTAGCAATCACATCTGCGTGTGAGTGTTGATAATACGTCGTGATGATTGCGGCAATTTTTTTAGGTGTAGTCATTGCTTCGCTCGTCTATCTATCTGTCGTGCTGGTAGGAGGGAACTCCGATTCCCGACTCCTACAACTCATCTAACGATTTCGGTCCCGATTCCACCCTCTGTGAAGACTTCAAGGAGTAACGAGTGAGGGATACGACCATCAATAATATGCGTCTTGAAGACGCCACCCATGAGTGCTGTCGTGCATGCCTTTACCTTGGGAAGCATACCACCCGCGATGAAACCTTCCTGAATGAATTGATCTACTTCTCTCATACGAATGGTAGGCACCAGCGACGAGGTGTCCGTTAGATCGCGGAGGATGCCGCGCGTATCCGTCAACATAATTAATTTCTCTGCTTGGAACGCTGATGCAATCTCGCCAGCCATTGTATCGGCATTGATGTTATAGGTTTGTCCACGAATACCGACACCAATCGGTGCGATGATAGGAATATAACCGGCTTTGTCGAGTGCGGTAATCGACTCGGTGTTAACCCCGATGATCTTACCGACGAATCCGAGATCCACATCGGTCTGCTGTCCATTTTCATCGGTAATCTGCGTTTCCTGCTTCTCCGCGAGAATCAGGTTCGCGTCTTTTCCAGACAACCCAATCGCTTTTCCGCCGTGTTGATTGATACGTGCCACAATCTCTTTGTTAATTGACCCAAGCACCATCTCAGCGATTTCAACCGTTTCCGCATCGGTGACTCGCAATCCCTGTATAAATTCCGGGACTTTCCCAACCTTATCCATCCATGTGGTGATCCTCGGTCCACCGCCGTGAACGATAATGGGTCGGATGCCGACATATTTCATCAGAACGATGTCTTGCATGACGGAGTGGATGAGCGTCTCATCCTCCATTGCGGCACCGCCATATTTGATAACAATCCGCCGGTCATAAAAGCGTCGGATATACGGTAAGGCTTCAATAAGAACTTCAGCAGTTCTGTTCATATTTTAATTATTCCTTGCGGAGTAATGGAGGGCATTTGAACTGTTAAGCGTGTTCCCTCTATCTGCAGAAACACCCAAGCAAAAACCCCTCCATTACATTACGGACTACGAATTTAACTGGAAGAAAGAAAGAATAGAATGGAATAAAGAATAGTTTGTCCAAATTTTGGTATCTGTATAAAATAGTGTATAATATATGATACGTAAACCGTCTGGGTTTGTCAAATTAAATGTAGCAAAATAGCGGTCAGCAACCGTAAAATCGCGAGTACAACTCGCTCCTATAGCAAGAAGCAAAGGAATAGTCGTACAATGCAAATATCCGCACAGATTTCACAATTTCACGGTGTAGGTATACCATTTGAAGTTCGCGAGATGCCTATGGCTTCCACCTCAGATGACGTTCTCGTCCGCGTTTCACTTTCAACTATCTGTGGCTCCGACCTTCATACGGTATCGGGTCGCCGCGGGGCAGAGATTCCATGTATACTCGGACATGAAATCGTTGGAACTGTTGTGGCACCAACTCATATTCGTTCAGCGACAGGAGAGGTACTAAGCGAAGGCGATCGGGTTACGTGGAGTCTCACGACTTCTTGTGGAACATGTGACTATTGTGCACATCGTAACCTCCCGCAGAAATGCGAGACGATGTTCAAATATGGTCACGCACGCAGTGAAGATGTTGGTGCTTTTTCAGGTGGGTTCGCCACGCATATCCTATTGCGTCCAGGGACAGCAATCTACCACATCCCCGACGGTATGACAGACCAAGAAGCGGTCCCTATTAACTGCGCGCTCTCAACTGTAGTCAACGGCTTGATGAACATCGGCACACAGTCCGGTGAGACAGCTGTTGTCCACGGTGCCGGTATGTTAGGCATCTATGCGACGTGCTATCTTCGTGAACAAGGATATGAGGGAGTCGTCGTTGTGGATACCAACGAAAGTCGATTGGAGATTGCCGAACGCTTCGGTGCA
>JAPOOP010000273.1 GCA_026713385.1 Candidatus Poribacteria bacterium
ACGACGCGAGCAAAACTGTCCCGTACACCGTTGATGGCTGACATCGGAACGACGTTTTTCAGTAGCAAGTATCCATCGCTCTCCCACTGATGCATCTGGTCAGGTGATAATGGAGTCGTCTGTTTCTGATCTGTTTTCATTTTTTACTCGATTCCAAAGTTTGAACAATTTCAAAAATTAGGTAATAAAAGCAAAAGATTGCAAAGATAATAGCACATCCAACAAAGAAAGTCAAAAGAACAGAATTATTTGATAGGAAGGATCTCCAAATCCTGATCGCTAACTGCTATCCTATTGTACGGGTGAACTGCGCTCGCGATTCTTACTGACTGCTGATAGCTGACCGCTGACTACTAAGGAACAACCTTGAGAAGTTGACATTTTCCGCAGAAAATGATACCCTACACACCAAAGGAGGACGCAGAATGGCAACTTTAACACAAACCGAGAACCAAATCAGACCGCTGTATATTGACGGATACACCCACCAACTCAGTTATGCCCCCGGTGAAGAAATCGCATTCCATATCTCAACGAGTGCGGAGAACTATTCACTTGAGATCGCTCGTATCGGGGCAACACGCGAAGTCGTCTGGTGTCAATCGGAACTTCCGGGTGAAGCACAGCCAATCCCGGCAGATGCGTCATCACAGGGATGTGGATGGTCGCCCATTTTTACGCTCGAAGTGCCTGACACGTGGCAAAGCGGATATTACGAAGGCACGCTCCGTGCGACTGATAGCGGTGGTGCCCAAGTCTATAGAAACCATCGCACGGCTGAAAGCACACTCTTCTTTATTGTCCGTCCTGCGAAACCCGGAGCGAATACGCCTATCCTGCTTCAACTCTCTACGAACACTTATAACGCCTACAACAACTGGGCTGGCTTTAGTCTTTACGGGTTTCACGGCGCGAGCAAGATACAGGGGAATCGCGTCTCGTTCGATCGACCCACCCGCGGGATCTTCAGTAATTGGGAGTTGCCTTTTATCGTCTGGGCGGAACAGAACGGGTATACGTTTGATTACGCTGCGAATTCCGATCTGGAATTCCACCCTGAAATGTTGGAGCATTACAGACTTGTGTTGAGTGTCGGACACGATGAATACTGGTCTGCACCGATGCGTGATAACCTTGAGGCATTCATTGCGAATGGCGGGAATGCCGCGTTTTTCAGTGGGAATTCTGTCTGTTGGCAGGTTCGCTCCGAGGATAACGGCAGAGCCCTCGTCTGCTGGAAGCAAACCTATAATCAGGATCCAGTTTATAAGACCGATGATCACAGTACCCTCAGTACACTCTGGAGTCACTATTTGGTAGGTCGACCTGAGAACCAGTTGACCGGCGTTGGCTTTCTGCAAGGCGGTTATCACCTGAGTCATGGACAGTTTATGGACGGTCCGGGGGAATACACCGTCCATCGTCCGGCGCATTGGGTGTTTGAGGGGACAAATCTTTCGCGAGATGATACTTTCGGTGGCGAAAACACGATTGTCGGCTACGAATGCGACGGATGCGAGTGGAGCCTTGTAGATGGTTTGCCCGTCCCGACCTATCAAGACGGCACGCCTGAAGGTTTCACAATCCTCGCGACGGCTCCTGTCCGTTGGCATCCGGACGATTGTGAGTGGTATGAACGCTGGGAACGAGGCAGAACGGGTGCGGCAACGATGGGTATCTATACAAAAGGCGGGACTGTCTTTACTGCTGCCACAACCGACTGGTCACACGGATTGGCGGGTGGCGATGCGATGGTTGAACGTATTACACACAATATTCTTCAACGGCTTGCAGAATAAGCACGCATGTTATTGTTGCGGTTATATCTCTTTGCGCTGAAATGAGACGTGCGCCGCTGCAAATAACACTGTAAAAAAGAGCAATAACAGCATCATGTCCAGAATCGCACCCTTGAAGGCATCCTCTAAACGCACCCGGTCATGAAATTTAGGAATGCTTTCAAAGGGAACAGGCTTATCGGACATGCCTTCTCTAACAAAAAGGAGGTGTAGGCTGTCTGGATCCGATCGGTCAGCTGAGATAAGGAAATCGTTGAATTCATCGGCATAACGCTCGGCATTTTTTAAGAAATTCAGATGTCTTTGGAACCCGGTTCCAGCGAGAGATTCAATTGCGTACTGGGCAATCGCAGTCGGTGAGATTCGATTGAATTCTCTTGCAATCTGAATTTGGTTTATTTGTGCATTTAGGTACGCTTTATTTAACTTTGTCCCTTCTCTCGCCTCCTCACTTAGAAACTCTGCCCAGAGCAATGTTGCTGGTGTCGGTGGATGGACGCGAGTTGGGGCTTCGGCATCTAACCCACGCGCTTTGTAGCGTCCTAAGAGTCCATCATGTATGAAATACGCTGGACTCGGGTCGCCGCGGACCGACGGCCGGTTCAATCCACCCATGATTGTGCCAAGCATTGATGGGACGAGGATAACCCAAATCACCCATACAAGCAACAGAATTACGAGGCTTGTTGAGGCGTTGTTAACGAGCGTGGACATGAAGATCCCTAAGGCAATAAAGACAGAGATATATACCAAACCTACAACGAAAATACTGCCGATTCTGCTCCATTCTTGGACACTGAGTTGAAGCACTCCAGAGAGATGTAGTAGTAGGACATTAACCAAGACACCACTTGTAAACACGGTGCCGAGACTGATAAAACTGCTTAAGAATTTACCGGTGAGTACTGTCCGACGCGCAACAGAATTGGACAACGTCAATCGAAGCGTTCCATGCGTCACTTCACCAGAAATCGCGTCGAATGTAAAAACAAGCGCGAGGAAACTGAGGACATTGGAAATGATGAGGATCCAGTCGATTTTTAAAAACGTTGGGAAAATGTCTGTCGCCTTTATCGGTGAAAACCCACCATATTTCAATCTCCATATACCAGAGACGCTATAAGATTTTCCATCAATAACAGGATTTCTTCCCCATCCTGCGCGCTTCCCTGATGCAAGCCTTGGCAGATTATTTTCGCTACCGTGTGCACAGAAAGAGAGCGGTGAAGGTTTCTTGTGAAGTTCGCCGGGACCATCTACAACGAGTTTATAGAGATTGCCGCTATTCTGTTCCAGTTTTGCCAAGTACACTGAAGCCTCACGTCTATACTCTGCTTGTCGAGTTTTAGAATCATCAATGTGGCCCAAGGCGTTGACAATCATCAAAAAGACAGTGAGGAACATCGCGAATGCGAAGCGGAGACTGCTCATCTGTTCAAATAATTCCCGTTTCACAATATGCCAGAGCATCTTATATCTCCTGCCTGCTGAAAACAGTGAAGGCTATCATAAATAGCAACGGGTTAAGGATGAAAAGCATTAGCAAATCGGGTAAGGCACGGTTGGCATTGCCCAAAGCATTCGGTGGACGATAAGAAAACCTTGGTACATCATCCCAACTGGCATTACCTTTGTCGCTGGCAAACCACAACCGTGAACTGAACGCCTTTTTTCCGTAAAAATAGTCTAACACCGCTTGACGGTACTGTCTGGCTTGCTTGAAGAAATCCTCCGCCCGGAACAATCCGGTACCTGCCCAAGCCTCTGTTGTGAGTTGATACAGTCCGGTAGGTGAAAACCTCAGAGTATTCCGTGCTACAGCGTATTTTCGGAGGTAAGTCTCGGCAAGCGCGTGCTTTCTCACCGACCAGATTTTTTCTCCTGTACGAATACGGAGCGGCACTAAAAACTGGTAATAGGCTTTAGCTGCAGGGATTTCCGGTTCAAACTCTGGTGGAATGTAGGAGCAGTCTCTGGAACGGTTCGTACGGGCATATGATCCGATGCACCTGACTTTTTCAAGTGGGTCGTGCTGTTGCTCTACCTCCCGATAGAATTGTTCCCAAATTTGGTCAATTTCGCGATTCGTCTGCTCCAGTTTTTCTTCTATATCAACGAAGCGATTTACCATGAAGAGACTTACATTCGGGTAAATGAACGTAAAGACTATCCACACGAAGATTGAAAGGATCAGCGATGTCGCCGTATGACGTGTCACGCTTGAGATGAGTAAGCCGATCAAGTAGAAAGTTGAGACATAGACAAGGGAAGCCACAAAGATGCCGCCGATTCGGATAAAGTCATCAAACTTGTAATGCGTAACCCCAGATAGGAGTTGGAATACCAGGGCAAATAAGAAACTGAGAAGAAACGGCAGGAAAAGACACACCATCGCTCCCATATATTTTGAGAAAAGAATTAAACCACGACTTACTGAATTTGCGAGCATAAGACGCAAGGTGCCAGCCTCACGCTCGCCTGCTATTGCATCGTAGGCAAAAACGAGTGCGAGTAGACTCAAAAGAATCTGGAAGATGGAGACAATATCCAGTTCTGCAAGAAGGCGTTGAAATGGGTTATCATAATCCGAGTCGCGATGGGATTTCCAGAGGTATGGCACTTCACCACGGAGAATCCGAACGGAACTTGGTGCGCGCTTTTCAAGTCCTTGGTTGAAAATACTCAACGGATTGGGAGGTTTATCCAATTCTGGTCTAAAGTACGAATAAGTTTTGGCACTGAAGTTACTCTGATGGTGTTTTATGACATCCGCGTTATAGCGAGCCAATCGCCGAGCGTAATCGTTTGTTA
>JAPOOP010000066.1 GCA_026713385.1 Candidatus Poribacteria bacterium
ACTGCAATCTGATTGACGAATCGCCAGCGATGCGAAAAATGTGCGTAGGTATAGAGGAATGGCTTAATCCGGCGCGTCAGGTTTTTGGCTGGTGGACACCCGCGAGCAAGGAGATTATAAATGTTGCTTACCGGTGAGAAGAAGTTAAACAGAGTGGGGGAGCCTGGAGGTAGGTCGGCTTCAAAACGCAACCCGTCAGGTCCCATATAACTGCAGATACCGGGCCGTTTGAAACGATGTGGCATATGGAAGTTCGATTTAGACAGCCACCGAATGCCCGGAATATTCGCAGTGCCAGGATATAATCCCATAAAAAATGGGATGAAGGCGGGTCCAGTTGTCGACGGGAAGGCGGAGACCGCTTTATTCAAGCTGCCGCGATCAACCACATGTTTCTTGATATTCGGGAGATCCCCGTTTTCAATTAACGCTTTGAAAATTTCATAGGGTGCCCCATCAATTATAATAAAAATAAACCGTTTGAAATGTGATTCGGTTGATTCCATCTCTCCTCCCTAAATATGTAGGCATTTATTGGCGGGTGTTGTTTTCAGGTGCGCTGGAACATCAATTATCAAACTGGTGTAGAAATCTATGTTACGAATTCTTTTGTTGGGTATAGGTTTTCCACAATGCTTCTGGGTTCTTGATAGAAAGACCAACGTTGCCACATTCACCGCAGACGGTTGCTCTCAACGCTTCTCTGTGAGACTGCTTAAAAATCATGGCATCAGGATTGCCCTGTACTTCGACCTCTAAGTCTTGTCCTACTCCTGCATCGTAGCGATCCCGAATCCGTAAGTCGGTCATGATTTTCTCGGAACCGCACCTACCACACGTTATTGAAGCCATGTGGACGAACCTCCTTATTTCGATATTCTTCTATGGCTGGCTAACTTACACAAATTATTGTATCCGAAATTTCAACCGATGTCAATCTTCTGATGTCGAAATTATGAAATTACAAATGAAAATTTAACTTGATAATATATCGTGTAATATTGTATAATAATTACATGTAACTAAGTTATACGAAAGTTTAGATAATTTAAGTGTTAAGGTAATTTCTATTCAATCCAACAATCCGACCTATCACATGGAGATTCTTAAAAATTGCCCAAAATTTACTAAGTATTTAGAAACTATACGTTTAATCTGTGGAGGATTGATTTATGCACGGATCAATGCGAGGTTTCGACAGCGGAAGGTCATCTCGGCGAAGGATGCGTTCTTATCACGGAAGACCACGCTTCCGAAAGTTAGATCATGAACCACTGTCGACAACGGAAGATGTACCTGAACTCCTGAAAGAGCAGGCAGAAGCACTACTTCAAACGGACGAAGAGATCAAGGTTTCCGTTTCGACGGATCTGCGTTTTGATGGGACTTATGGCAAGGATTGGCTGTTAATTACGAATAGACGGCTCATCGCTTTCAATCAGAATGGTGTTCTCGGACACCACATGCGCGAGGTGCCACTCTCATCCGTCGAAGATATTGAAATCCTTGAAATGTACGGGAATAACATTCTCAAAGTGAGTACGACGGACAACGCTTTTGAGCTATCGCGCTACTCAAAACGGTTAACCCCGAAATTCAGTCGTGCTGTCTCAGAGTTGGAAGGATTAGTTCCACAAACGGAAGCGAATTCAGACGGTAGACGTGGACGCGGTAAGCGTGGGATGTCCTTTGGAGAGGATAAGGGACGCTGTAAGAAGTGCGGTCAGCTTATCCCGCGTCGGTCAGATGTCTGTATCAATTGCATTCAGAAGGGGAAACTCATCTTTCGACTCATGCAGTACGCCGTTCCGTTCTTGCATATCATCGTCCCGGCGTTCCTCATAATGATGGTCATCCGTCTTGTCGGGCTTTACCCGCAGATACTCAGCAGGGATCTGATTGACAGAATTCTGACACCGGTCGGTCATGCCGTCACTACAGGATTGCCAATACCGGAAACAGATTGGGGACACCTTCAAGGCGCGGTGAATTTTCTAAGCGGGTGGTTCGACAGCATGCCAGTCGGTGGGAGTTTCGGGCATCTGATAGGGATCGTTCTCCTCATGGCGAGTATCAGCGTATTTTCGATGTTAGCCTCGGCTATACGGGGATATATGATGGCGTGGGTAGGGCAAAATGTCACGAGACGGCTTCAGAACGAGACCTATGAACATCTAAACATGCTCTCGGTTGATTTTTTTCAGGAACGAGATACCGGAAACTTGATGTCGAGGATCACGCACGATGTATCGCGGCTCCGGGATTTCATCGCGAGTGGGATACAAGAAATTGCGGGTGATTCTCTCACAATCATCTATATGTGCGGGATCATGTTTTACTTCAATTGGAAACTTGCGCTCTGGACGTTGATCCCTATCCCGTGTCTTATCTTCTTCACGATCTTTTTTGGAAAAAAGATGAGCAAGGTGTACCATGTTTTATGGAAACGGTATGCGAACATTAGCACGATTCTCGCGAGCACGATTCCAGGGGTCCGCGTTGTCAAGGCATTCGCCCGCGAACGCTACGAGATAAACCGGTTTAGCGATATGACACATCAGGTATTTACGGGTGAGATGAACGCTGCGAAACTTGGGACGCTTTACCGCCCGATTATGGAGTTTATCACCTATTCCGGTTCTATTTTGATTTGGTTAATCGGGGGATGGCAGATATTCCAAAACGAGATAACCCTTGGCACGCTATTCATGTTCCAAAGTTATATGATGCAGTTTTTTAGACCTGTGTTTACCCTCTGTCAGATGAACGAAAGGTTTATCCGAGCAGGCACCTCTGCCGAGCGTGTGTTTGAAATTATGGATACACCTCCGAGCGTTGCTGATAAAAGCGATGCGGTAGCCCTCAGAAATATCCGTGGTGCTGTTGAATTTA
>JAPOOP010000065.1 GCA_026713385.1 Candidatus Poribacteria bacterium
AAACGTCATAAGGTAGAATTGTTACGACCTGTGCCCCGTCTTTAAAACCAAATAGACTCAGCCACGTAACGACATATTGCCACCGCGCACCAAACACGGAATGGAAGGCAGGAAGGAGGGAAGGACGGAATCCCCATCCTTCCAATCTTCCAATCTTCCAATCTCCTAACTGGATCGAACCTTCCATGTCCTCAACCATCCGTTCCAGGATCTCCTCCAAAAAGGGTTTCTGTTTCGGTAACACGATAAGATTAACTTCATCATCATCGGCAAAACCCGCCTGCTCTTTGGCGATAGACAGCGCAGTATCAAGCCCACCGAGTTCATCAACGAGTCCAAGTGCTTTCGCCTGCTTGCCTGTCCAAACGCGTCCTTGTGCGATCTCGTCAATTTCGCCAAACGATTTGTTTCTACCTGCTGCTGCTTTACTGACAAAATCCTTATAGACCGTTTGCATCATCTTTTCGACGCGTTCCCGCTCGGTCGGTGTAAAACCACCGTAGTCCGAGTAGAGGGTCGCGTTCTGCCCGTGTGAAATAATTTCCTTCGTCAATCCAACTTTGTTATAGAAGCCCTTCATATTCAGTTTGCCACCGAACACACCGATTGAACCTGTCAGCGTGCTTGGATGTGCGACAATTGTCCCCGCTGCCATTGCGATGTAATAACCACCAGACGCAGCGACATCTCCCATAGAGACGACAACAGGCTTTTCACGTTGTGTGAGCATGACTTCCCGCCAAATCAAATCCGAGGCGAGGGCAGAACCACCAGGGCTGTCGACACGTAGCACTACTGCCCGAACGGAGTCGTCGGTGCGCGCTTTCTCGAACGCCTCCTTTAACGTCTCTGGTGTAATCGCCGGCATCGAAGCGAGAAACGAATCAATGTTTGGTAAAATGGGTCCATCCGCATAGATGAGCGCAATCTGATTTTCCGCCGTGCTGGTCCGTGCCCGCTGCGGTGGATTTAACATACTCAGTAATTGCATGAGTCCAGCGAAACTGTTCATATCTGGCACTTTTCGCTTGCGATCGTAGTCCGGCTTGACGACCTGAACATCTGCGTCTGGGGACGCTGTCTTCAGCGCATCGAGGAGTTCGTCGTAGTATTGCAACGCATCAACCAATTTCTCCTGCTGTGCCTCTTCTGCTGTGAACGGACCACGGTTAACCAAATCTGACACACCTTCTGCTGTGATGCTGTCTCGACTCTCTGCGATATGCACCAGCAATTGGGCGTACAAATCGTCCAGTAGTGCAGTCATCGACTCACGAAAAGCATCAGACATGCCGTCGCGCATGTAGGGTTCAACACCGGATTTGTATTTTCCCATTGCCAACATATCCGCTTCGATGTCCAACTTCTCCAGCAACCCTTTATAGAAGAGGATTTCGGCGCGTAAGCCCGTTAAATTGAGGCTTCCAGTAGGCATCAGGACAACGCGTTCCATCGCAGCAGCGAGGAGATATTCGGCATTACCACCGCTTTCCAGATACCCAATCGTTTCTTTTTCTGATCCCCGGAATTCATGAAGTTTATTGCG
>JAPOOP010000064.1 GCA_026713385.1 Candidatus Poribacteria bacterium
CTTATCGCTTTTGCTTTCTATTGGTTTGGTATCTTCTCGCCGGGGGATTCCAAACTCTTTTGGGGACTCTGCTTAATTTTTCCGCTGTCACTGTTTAGAAACCTGAGCGGTGCTTTAAGTTTTCCACCCGTGATACTTGCACTCAATATTATTGTTCCATACTCAATAGGAATACTCTGTTATCTACTTTTCAAATTTGCCCTAATGCCGAACAAATTAAATCTGTTCCGATATTTCTTTAAATCTTACTTTCAAAAGGATACGTTGCTCGAAAAACTATTTAGCCTACTTATGTTTATCGGTATCGGATCTGGGCTGACCTACTTGCTCCAGCACCTTGAGTGGGAACCTGATCGCTTGCTGCATCTCCTTTTAGTTTTGGTGGTGTTCACATTGATACAGAAATTACTATCGCCGGTACCGAAAACACCCGCCTATTACATAATCATTGGTTTCACATCCGTCTGGTTAGCACTGCAAGCGACACCATCTGTATCGGTATTTCTCTCCGGTTTCGCCTTTTTCTTAGGACTGTATCTCGTCGTTTTTGTTATTGCTAAGCAGTTAATTCTCAGTTTAGCGAGTATAACCTTGGACAACGCTGTGGACGTGAGTGGTCTTGAGGTTGGAATGATTCCCGCTGAACAAATTGTTAGGGTGGAACAGCCGGATGGCACTGTCCACTACGAAAAGAAACAGGTGGATTTTTCGAGCGGCCAGAAGGATAATATCGTTATTTCACCCGATCCCGTAGGTTTAACTGCAGAAGAGATTTTCCAATTACAAAACCTTGCGGCGGAAGGCGCGTTTGCTGAATTTGGCAATCAGATAAACGTCCAACCCTCGATACGCTTTGCCCCAGTCATTTCCTTCGGTGCTCTGCTAACGGTGCTTTGCCAAGGTCCTTTTTATCTGAAACTGATGCAGCTGCTATAAACATTTGGATAAACACCCTTCAAATAACCAACAAGGATGATGAACCTTTTGAAAAGACATTAGAAAGCATGCCCAGGGGGAGGGCTTCACTCCTACAGCGATAGTATTCGTCCTGGAGATGGTATTCTCAACACTGTTTGGGAATCCAATCTTGCCGGAACAGAAGCACCGGCAGAAAGGAGAACAGCCGAAATGAAAAATAACCTTCGCGGTAAAATCCGAGACTTCATCGCATCCGAAAAAGGTCGTGTTAGCGTTAAAGGCCCTTTAACGCTTGGCATTGCGACTGGTGGTGTCTTGCTTGCGCAGACTATCGTCGGAACACCAGATGCTCAGGCATGGCCATGTGAAATTAACGACCATTGCCCTCAGGGATATTGGTGCCATCAGGATGGTAGTTGTGTGCCATTTTAATACGACTCTTAGAAATGATTGGGACGAGAGGAGTTTGACTTCTTTGCCACTGATCATTTCTAACGAATATTAACTGACCAACGGATAGGTGCGCTTTCAAAGCGCGCCTACCTCGGAATCGTGAGAAACGGTATAGTTATAAACTCTCCAAACTGAGTCCATACTTCTCCGCGGCTCATTCCCGTTAAGGAGGTATTTCTCATGAAATATAAGGTCCAGTTTCTTTTTTATTTACTCGGTGTATCCGTGTTGTGTTTGAAGGTGTGTGCTGTTTTAGCAAAAGCACCGGATACGGCGAAAATCGTCTTTGCCAAAGGTGGTATAGAGAATACACGGGACATTTACCTTATGAATCCAGATGGTAGCGATCAGATGAATCTAACCAATCATCGCGCAGATGATATCGCTCCCGTCTGGTCTCCAACTGGAGAACACATCCTTTTCGCTTCTGATCGTGAACACAAGGCATGGGGAACTTGGGATTTGTATCTCATGGACCCAGATGGCTCTAATGTCCGAAAAGTTTTCGACAAATGGAAGAGACGAAACAGTCCTACATGGTCGCCGGATGGAAAACGAATCGCTTACACTTCTGGGGAACCTGGAAGTGGGTCTATCTATATCGGCACAATAGATGGGAAGACAGAAGAACGTGTGGCGACTGGATGTTGTCCAGTCTGGTCTCCCGACGATAGAGAAATAGCTTTTGTCGAAGGTGCAATTAGAGAACCCAAACGGATTAGTTTCCTTAACAGTCAGACGCATCGACATAGATTTTTCTTTCCGCCTAAGCGAGCATCGTGGGTTCGGTATCCTGCCTGGTCCCCGCTTGGCGATAAACTTGCCTTTACTTGGACCAATCGCGCTGAACTTCGGCGTGAGGATTTCGTGTTAGAGACGATCTATATTGTGAATCGTGATGGCACCGGTCTTCAGCAAGTCATCGAAGAAGGTCGAGCAACCGTTCACCCGTCATGGTCTCCGAGTGGCAACGAACTCCTTTATAACGCCATTGATGCCAACAGAGACATGCAAATCTACAAAATTAGTTTGGACTCAGAGGTGTCAGTCCAACTGACCGATGGAAAATTCTGGAATTACTTGGGAGATTGGTTCGATCCGGCGTATGCGTTGCCAGTTTCTCCGCAACCGCAGTTACTTACTACAATATGGGCAAAGATGAAAAAGGAATAGTAGTTTAGATCCCATCACCTTGAAAATACTTTGGCAGAGATTTATTTTAGAGTTTCAGATCTGCTAAGGTTGTATATGTTTTCGATATTTCCAAAGGGAGAATCTACTCCCATAGCGAAACAATTCGCTTTGGAAATGATGTCCCGAGCCAAAATTGGAATTTCAATCCCGCCGGAGTATACTACGGCAGAAAGGAGGAAACCAATATGCAGAACAGCATTCGCGACAGAATCCAAACCTTCCTCGCCTCTGAGGAAGGAAAGGTGAGCGTCAAAGCTCCACTGACACTCGGCGTAGCAACTGGTAGTATCTTACTCGCACAAGTTATTGTTGGAACACCACATGCTGAGGCATGTCCATGTCAATCTAACGATGATTGTTATTCAACCGATCGCTGTGATCCAGATGGAGTCTGCAGACCTATATAGCCTTTGGTAGTTTATAGCCAGTCCATTGCCTCCGTTCATCGAATCTGAGGATGGGAAGGTAAGTGTCAAAGCACCGCTCACACTCGGCGTAGCCACGGGCAGTGTTTTATTTGCCCAGGCAGTCGTCGCTCCCGCCCACAATGGGTGGGAATGCGAGCATGACTGGCAATGCCACCATCATCCTCACAAATGCAGTGTAGGAACCTGTGTTGGTGGTTAAACATCAATGCATGAATCTCAAGCAAGTTCCTTAGGATTATAGAATAGGGCTTGTATTTCAAACTGAGGCAGTCTCAGGAAAAGTCGGGGCGTGATGGCTTTTACCACAATGCGCCCCGGCATTTCTGCCTCTAATGTGCTTCTGAACATTGAGAAGATAAGGGACATAGCAAGGCCATTCAGTCAACGTATCTATCCTAAATTTCGGAGGTGTTTTATGAAACCGTTAATGTTAGTTCTTATTTTCGTTTTCAACTTCGCACTGTTAGGAGCGGGAATCTGTCCTGTATTGGCAAAAGCACCCACTACTGCCAAAATTGTGTTTGGGGCAAGTCGCGAAGGAAATCGAGACCTCTACCTGATGAATATAGATGGAAGTGATCAGATTAACATAACGAACCATCCAGCAGATGACATCTATGGTGCCTGGTCCCCCACGGGAGAGCAGATTCTTTTCGCCTCAGATCGGGACAAAGGGTACGACCTGTATCTAATGGATCCGGATGGGAAAAACGTGCGACGGGTGTTTGGAAAATCTGCCCATAGGGAGGCTCCAGCATGGTCGCCTGATAGCAAACAGATCGTTTATACGCGACGCGAGCAAGGCAAAAGGGTTATTTATATCGCTTCAATAGACAGCAAAAAAGAAGAACGTGTGGCGATTGGCAGCACTCCTGCATGGTCTCCTGATGGAATGGAAATAGCTTATACCGTCAAAGCAGGACAGGACCGTTGGGAAATGTATATCCTCAATGTGCGCACACGAAAACAGAAAGTGTTTTTCCCACCCAAGGCGATACCCACGTGGATGGGATCTATTCCGGCGTGGTCTCCCGAAGGCGACAAACTTGCGTTTTCTTGGCAACATAAACTGCCGCTTGTTGCCTTCGAGGATAGGGAGACAATCTATGTTGTGAATCGTGATGGCACAGGACTTACACAAATCGTTGATGAAGCCGGTCCGCGAGCGACGGATCCGGTTTGGTCCCCACGAGGGGATGAACTCCTATATGCAAGATGGAAACACGAAGCGAAGCAAATCTTCAAAATCACTTTGAATGGAGGTCCGTCAGAACAACTCACTCATATTGGTATTTGGAATAGTCCGGCGGATTGGTTTGATCCAGCGTTTGCTTTACCGGTTTCAC
>JAPOOP010000611.1 GCA_026713385.1 Candidatus Poribacteria bacterium
CGCATCGGGGATGTTACTGGCGATGGCTACTCGGATCTCCTCATCGCCGATCACCCACGGATTATGGTTGTCTTTGTCGGCGTACCGGGACCGGAAATGTTCACCCGACAGCCTCAGGAAGTGAAGGTCGCCATTCCCAACGACGAGGAATACACCTTGCTGGTAGACCTCAATAAGGATGGGGTACAGGATCTCCTCATGCATCACCCATTCACGCTACGAGACGCTCATGGTGCTCCGACACAGCCTCCGGGCACTGAGCCGCATCGCGTGACGATACTGATCGCCCGATAAATCCATCAGGCATATTTTTGTCCATAGGTTAACACTGTGCATTTAGTTATCTATGTTAATTCAAGGTGCTCAAGTCCTTGTGTCCCCTTTATAGAATACGCTATATTTTCAGAGTAGATTCCGAGGACTTAGACGAGAAAATGCCGACCAAGTCAGTCACCATAGGAGTTTGGAACATTTTTGGTAAAGTCATCATTTTGCACTTTACTCTGAATACTCTGAAACTTTCAACATGTTTGTAGAGCATATTTATAATTTCGATCTCGAACTTAGGTTATGTTAAATATATGGACAAGCCTAAAGGAGCAAAATGAAAAACCGAAACCTATTTTACAAATACCGGCTCTCTGCAAAACTGAACTCGGTAACCGAGTATACAAAGTACTATCGATGTAGCCTGTTAGCAATGCTGGTTGTTGGAGTCCTTCTGCCAGGGTGTTCAGGTCTATCCAGCCAAATGGTCGACCCGATGATGTCTACTCCGTCAGAACTTACCTTCAATCCGTATGAGGTCGTCACCAGCACAGTGAAACACCAAACCGTTTTAACAGGATTCCTGCTGGGTGGTGCAGTCGCGGATCTTGCCGTAGTGAACGTTGACGGGAACCACGCCCGTCGTTTGCGCGTCTACGCATTCAGCGACGGCACTTGGGTACCAAGACTCGATGTAACACTGCGTCCACAAGTGTTGTTCGTTGACGTAGTTAACATCGGTGGACGCGACCGCTTGATTACGTACGAGCACGGTCGCCTGAACTGGTTCGATCCCGAATCAGCGACGGAACGCACACTGGTGGAAGTCACTGTGAAATATAAAGGGACGGGCGAAGTCGGGATTCCGCATATTGATATCACCCGAGACGTAAACCGAGATGGCTGCGACGACTTGGTGATACCCGATGTCGATGGGTTCTGGATATCCACACAATTGGGCAACGGTTCGTTCACCGATCCCATAAAACTCGGTCCTCCCGAACCATTTCTCGGTGAGATTGCCTTGGATGATACGCGCAGCTACGGCGAGGTCGGTATAACTGCCTTGACCGTTCCTTGGTATCTGAGTCGTGTCCACGAGATGGACCACGACCAGGACGGACGCAGCGATCTCGTGTTCTGGAACAAGGATCATTTCGACGTTTATTACCAAGACGCGAATGGGATGTTTTCTCCGGTCGCTGAGACCTTCACAATTTCCGAAGTGCCATTTGACACTGACGGTGCCTACTCGACCGCTTTCGGATTCGGCGGCGAGAGTTCGTTCTCGCTCATCTTTGGATTCAGAGAAAACACGAAGTTGAGGGTGCTGCACTCCTTCCGCGACGTGAATGGCGACAGTGTTGCCGACCTCGTGATTCTCTCGCTGGAGGGTCGAAGCCTACTGAACCAGCGCAGCCTATACGAGGTGCATTTCGGCACATCAACACCCGACGGTATCTTGTTCGCACGGGAGGTCAACACGACGATCCAACCGCAAGGAACCGCTGGTGGATTGCTGCACTCCGGATATTCGTCGGTGTGGCTGCAGGATTTCGATGCGGATGGTCAGATCGACATTATGTTCAGAGACGTAAATATAGGTCCCGCCGGGATGATGCGTGCGCTTCTCGGCAATTCCATCATGATAGATGTTGAATTCTATCGCATCGAAGACGGTATCTACCCCGACAAGCCAACTGCCACGCATAAAATCAGACCGCATATCAGACCCTTTGACAGACAAAACATATTCTTATCGCCGGTACTGATGGGAGATGTGAACGGCGACAGACGCTTGGATCTGTTGGTAGGAAAGAGCCGGGAAGAACTGCAAGTCTTTATCGGTGTACCTGGGTCCGATTTATTGGCGCGGCAGCCCAAAAAGGTCGCGGTCACCTTGCCTATGGACGAACGGAATACCCGACTGGTAGACCTCAACAAGGACGGTAAGCAGGATATTCTCATGTATCACCCGTCCACTACTAAGTCACATTGGATAACACTGCTAATTGCCCAATAAATAAAGTAGTAGGCACACGCCGTGTGCCGTAACTCTATCGAAAAAGGAGATAAACAATGACACGCTCAATTTTCTGTCTGACCTATATCCTTATCGGGATAACCTTCAATTTCTCAGCACAAGCACAAGAAAACGACCCTGCTCAAAACGGTGCGCAGCAAGACAAATTCCTCACGAGTGACTCGACATTTGGCATCGGACTTCAGGGGGCTACCTCTGAATTTGGTGGAATTAGTTTTCGCTACACCGGGCTCGCCCCCATATATTTTCAAACCGTTGGACGTTTTATTCTCAAGGATCAGGATAGCGACCACATGTTCGGAGGTGGCATCTCATACGCTATATTTGAGCACCAAGGCAGGTGGCATACATCACGACTCTATTTCACCTTAGAAGGGGGTTGGCAATATAAAGAGGAACGGGATATCCTTACCACGACGTTAGGAGGTGGACTCGCTTTTGGAGGTGAACTTGTGTTCTCACTCGGAGGTATTCCGCTCGGTTTGAACGTGGAAGTTGGTCAAGGATTTGGCAGGGAAAAAACCGACTCACAATCTAAAGGTCTCGCGGGAGTTTTTGTAGGAATGGGTATACATGCCTATTTTTGATGAAAGCCTTGCTTTATGGCACACCGAGTGTCTCGTACACCGTATCATGGACATATCCGAGTTTCTCAGCTAAATGAATAGAAGCCGCGTTTTCAGAGCTGGCAGACCAATGCGGATAAACGCCTCGCTCAATGCAGTGTACAAGCAGTTTAGCAGCGATAGCTGTCGCAAGTCCTTTGTTGCGAAAGTCCGGATGTGTTTCAATCCCAATATGAATCCCTTCACGACATTGCATCAGTGAGACCGCGTGACTAATAATGCGACCCTCAATTTTTGCACAGAAACCGATTCCCCGTTCAGCAAAATCGGCGAGTGAACTGAAACCGGGTAAACTCGAAAGCCCCTCATTTTTAAGTTGGCTCGCCAAGGAAAGGTCAATGTGTTCAATGTCGGACGCAAAAGGGATTCGTTTTTGGAGGCTCCGCAGATGTTTGAGATTGAGGGACTTCGGTGAAAATGTAATACCTGGCATTTGTTTCAGGTGATGACCGTGAATTTGGAATATTAACTCACGCCATGCCTCTGAGATAGGAATAATCCACATGTCTGATAATTGCTCGACCAATTTATGCGCGACGGGATGCGTTACATCACCGCCGAGTATCGCCCAACCGGGATGCGTTAATTGGGCAACCCGTGGATTTGTTTTTGAATCTACAAGCGCGATGCCGCTATGCCCCTCAAGAACGCTGTGAATAAAGATGCGCTGCGGAAGATAATCTGCAAAGAGAGGAATAAGCACACTCCGTTTATCCGGATCAATTGATATAATGTTCATTTACACGCGTCCATTGGTTGTCGTTAGACTTGGTTGTTATATTTGCATGCTAATCAATGCACGCAGGCGATGTTGGATGCGTTTGACCGACAGTTGACTTAATTGCCAGCATGTATGCCTGCAAACTGTTTCTGGAATAGGTCGTGATATACACCGCCCTGTTGAATCAACTCAGCGTGTGTGCCGGATTCAACGAGTTCTCCATCGCTGAGTACAAGAATCTTGTCAGCGTTCAAGATGGTTGAGAGTCGGTGTGCGATGACGAAACTGGTGCGTCCTCTCATGAGGTGTGTGAGTGCTTCTTGAACGAGTCCTTCGGATTCTGCGTCCAAAGATGATGTTGCCTCATCGAGAATGAGGATTTTGGGGTCTCTAATAAGCACGCGCGCAATGGCAATACGTTGCTGCTCGCCGCCGGAGAGTCGAACGCCACGCTCACCGACTTCACTCTCATACTGTTCAGGGAAATTCACGATGAAGTCGTGTGCGTTTGCTAAC
>JAPOOP010000280.1 GCA_026713385.1 Candidatus Poribacteria bacterium
AGTAACGAATTGCGCCATCCAGGTCCTCACACCGGACGTGGACGTGGTGAAATGTAACTGCCATAGTTAGAATTTCCTTCCTTTAGAAAAAGCGCGCCTGTCACGCGCGAGTTGAAATGTGGTATCGGATATGCAATTATCGCATAATCGGTAGAATGTGTCAAACTATTTTTTCGGATGAGTTAGCAGTAGAGATGTTAGATTTCACGGACGTTCACCCCAACCTAAGATTCTATCAAACGCTGTTAGCACAATTTTTGAGGGACCTCATACAATTTCTGCGTATCCGCGATAGAAGATAATAAATGCCGTTTCTCATCAACATATTATTTAAAAAAAGCGAATGTTCTTGTTCTTCACTATAAACCCAATACCCACCTGTGTTTTGGGCACATCACCGTGAAAATATCTTTGGAATTTCATCAGTTTTGCACGGAATACAGGTTCTGTTAGAGGCATTGGCACGCAATTTGCTCACTGCAAGTGAAATATAATTTGCAGATTCAAATCGGTTTCTTTCTAATAGAACCTGATTCAATACACCGCAATTGAACATTCATAACGTGAAAAAATTAAAAAAGAAAATAGACATTCCAATGTTTTCACAAATACAAGGGGAAAAAAATGACAACCCAAATTCGTCAACAAGATGGCATTTCGATCGTGGAACCCAATGGAAGAATAGTCGGATCCTCAGCATCAGAACTACGGAAAGCGATCGCGCCACAGATAGAGGCTTACGACGAGCCACGTATCCTCATCAACTTCGAGAAGGTCCACAGGATCGACAGTATCGGAATCGGTGTGCTTATAGAAGCACATGTCGCCGCGACTAAAAAGAAGGGCCGCATCGGGGTCGTCCATGTCGGAAAACATATCAGAAATGTAATTGTGATCAACCGACTCGTGCATCTGTTTGAACATTTCGACAATGAGGATACAGCAATTTCGGCATTATCCGCATAATATCTAAAGTTCAATACCATGTCAAGTCAAGTACCCCCGACTGAAGTCGGGGGCTTGTAAAAGCGTTAGCTCCAACAAGCCTGTTGTAATAACGGGTTTCTCGTTTCACAGAGGATGGTATCCCAGACCTCTCCACGAAGGGCGCAGGCCGCCCTGTGTAAAATGTTCAGAGCCGCGTTGTGGTCGCGGTCAAGTTTCAGGTTTCCACAGGATTTACAATGGAACACACGATCAGACAACTTCAGCTTAATAGGCGATTTCTGACAGCATTGCGAACAGGTTTGACTCGTGTGGTGGGGTGGCACTTGATGGAAGTGTTTGCCATCGCGCTTTGCTACCCAACTGCACCAGTCAAAGAACATGCCCCAAGACGCATCAGAGATCGACTTCGCGAGGTGTCGGTTCTTCAGCATGTTGCTCGGTTTGAGTTTCTCGGCAACAACAGCATCAAACGCTTTGTGGTGAAAGAGTTTATAGACAGTTTTCGCGATAAAATCAAGACGTTGGCAGGCAATAATATCGTGTTGCTTTGCCAGAGCGTCTTTTGCCTTATACCACCGTTGACTCCGATACGTCTTGCGAGACAGGTCGCGATGAAGTTTGACGAGTTTATGCTCCGCTTGGCGATAAAAGCGCGGATTCTCTTCGGTTTCACCGGCAGAGGTCGTCAGAAATTTGTGCGTCCCAACATCCACACCACAAGCAGACTTTGGAACACATTTCAGCGTGTCAGGCACTTCACAAACGATAAAGCAATACCAACCGCGTGCCGTCTTTTTCAGCGTGACCTCTTTCGGGTCTCCGATGAGCGGACGGTGCTGGCGGATCTTGATTTCACCGAGTTTCGGCACTTTCAATCGGTTGTACCGTGTGCCTGTTTCACGGATAGGGGTCTGACGGACACGTTTAAATGTACCTGTCGCTTTATCCTTAACTTTGTGTTTGCGCAGACTCCACGTCAACGAGCGGACAGAACGCTTGAACTTCGGGTAACCTTTCTTTTTTGCTTTCGGGTCTTTGCATCTGCTAAAGAAGTTATCAATGGACGTCTCAACGCGCTTGATAGTCGATACCTGCATATCTTGTGGGTGTTTGCCATAATACGAGTTTTCGCGCAGTTTCTTCAGATGGTTGATCTGGTCATAACACGATACCGAAATAGAACCGTAATTATACATCTGCGAACGCATCTGGAGCATGTAGTTCTGCAACTGCTTCTGATGGCGGAACTCCGAAAAAAGCCAACGTTCCTCTGTTTTCGTAGGCTTCGCACGGAACTTGAATGTCATTTTCATGATTTTTCACGTATCACGCCTTTAACCCCTTATCAGTGGGTAGGAAACCGACACGTTACCAAGCGGTAACGCTGATAATGTCGGTTTCCAACGTGATACATCTATTAAACCACAATTTGCTGAGAGTGTCAAGTGTTTTTTCAAAAAAAACGCTGTGGTCTCACACACGAGGGCGGATTTTCCTCCCCCGAATGAATTCGAGGGTTTCCAATCCGTAAAAAGAGATGAAATGGGTTATTAATAAAAAAAAATGAAAAAAAATCTAACTTTTTTCGAGGAAATGCGTCTAAAGTAACGAATACATCAACTGAACATTTAAATTGTGTAGAAAGTAAAAAAGTAATAGACCGCTTCAATGTTTTCGTAAATGAAAAAGGAGATAAAGTAATGTCAACTCAAATTCGTAGACAAGGCGACGTAGCGATTTTGGAACCCAGTGGAAAATTAGTGGGACCCTCTGTAGTAGAATTACGAGAGGCAATCGCGCCGCAAATAGAGACTTCTGACGAACCACGTATCCTCATCAACTTTGAGCACGTCAATATGATCGACAGCTCAGGACTCGGTGCTCTCATGGAGGCACGTGCCGTCGCAAACCGAAAAAACGGTCGCATTGGTGTCATTCACGTTAGCAAACATATCAAAAACTTGGTTGTTCTGAGCCGTCTCGTGAGTATGTTTGAGCATTACGACGACGAGGATGCGGCAGTTTCAGGACTATCCGCATAGAACACAACGTTCAATACCCATCAACAGGGGATCGGTTTTACCGGTCCCCTTTTTTTCGGAAAAGACCACAACATGTCGCTGGAAAAATATACCACTCTCCAAACCGAACATATCCAACGCCTCGCACAAACCCTTGCGAAGCGGGAACTCCTTGCTATTAGGCAACTTGAGCCAATAGCGGATTTTGAGGAGCTCCTCACATTCGACGAAGCACAGCCGACACCGATTGAATTCACACCCCAATATCCCCCATGGCGATTGGAATCGGTCGCCGCACGTATCATCGAAGCGGTCGCGATCGCGGCACACGAACCTCTCACTGAGGTGGGATACAGCGAACTTGCCCGTATCCTATTAGCGCATGCCGAGTATCTCTACGCCTATCCAGACGGAGATTCACGTCCAAGACTCGAAGCAGGTAGCGCGTTGGCATTGGCAGGCAGCGTCTGCACATCACTTCCACAATCAGAACTCTGGAGGCTCGCCGGATTCGGAAGACTTTCGGGGGTACTGGCGGACGTTGCTCCATCACCCACAGATTCTCATCTCACCCTACCAATCGATGTTGCCTTCTCGCTTGCGAATGAGAGAAACTTACCGATTTTGGCATCAGCGGCGACCACCTATAACAGTGTTCTCAAACGCGACCTGACACCTCAAAATCATTTCAATCTCCCGTTTAGCGATAACGACTTTTTTGATGTCCTCAATCTGGATTATCCGGGAATGGAAAGCGTGAAAACTGCTGTATTAGTAGGCGATATACCCACTGCAAAATCCGCATATACCGACTTTCGGAGAGAATTTCTGAATTCACAGGTTAAACATAAATCAATCCCGCTAACCGAAAGATCCGATACCGATACTACTGCCAAAACCTACCTTGAATGCCTGCTCCGATTGTCTATCCATCCGACACCGCCTATCACAGCCACCACCGAGATCGGAATAGCGGCGTATCTTTTCCCCGAATTCCGTGGAAGCGAACAACTTCGTATGCTCACGCTCCGTCGTTATAAATGGATAGTGGAGGCGTTCTTCCATTCGGATGGATTTCACAAAGATCGGACACTCCGTTCCCACGTCGAGGCAATCGCTGATTTCGTCAGATTCCTATCTGTGTACGGAGAATCCACAGACGGTGAAGAAATACAAAGTGTTTACGGTACGGCAGAGCCTACCTACGACCTTGAAGAAATACAGACATCACTGGAAAAACAGGTGGAAACATGCCTCCTTTTACGTCAACCCGATGGTTCGTTTCCACCACTGGGACCACTCCCCGCCCCGAACTTCGATGCCGATGAACTCTCCACGATTGTCGATAGCAACTTCCGGCGCGAGGACTTTCCATCCGCTGATACCACCTCGCACGCGCTTCCTGAAACCGGCTGTTACGTCATGCGGGACAGTTGGGAACCCGACGCACAGTCCCTGTTTTTCGATGCACATCCACCGGGAACACCGAGCAACGCGGACACCTCAACCCTCGTGTTATACGCGCACGGACGACACCTAACAACAGGTGCTGTTCGCGTACTTGATGCGCCGCTATCCGCATCCGATAGGATTGACACGCGCTGGACAACAACACCCGGATTCGACTTTGTTGAAAAATGGCATCACACGACAACCGTTCACCACAAACGCGCCATCTTCTACCTCAAAGGCGAATACTTCATCTTGCATGACCTCGTCCTCGGCGACGGCACACAGACATTGGAACAGATTTTCCGTCCCAGTCAAGGAGTCGCCTCTCATATTGTTTCCGACGCGGGGGATATACGGACACAGGACCCACGCCGTAGCAATCTGTTCATCGGCGCAGTGGATACGACCGACCTCACGGTAACGTCAGACGCGGACACCGTTATCTACCGGAGGCATCAGGAATCGCCAATCGTCATGAACGTTTTGTTATTTCCTATGAAATCTGAAGTTAAGTCCCAGCCAACACTTTCTGGTATCACAGTCCGTACCGACTCTGATGTATTAGGGACAGGTTTCACCCTCCAGTCGTCCAATGCAACCGACACGTTTCTCATCTCTGACGATGGCTTGGCGGAGATGTCCGCAGCAGATATTCGGTTTATTGGTGAATATCTCTTTTTACGGAGGGATACCGCCGGTTCAGTCGTTCAATTCGTGATGCTGAACGGTCGGTTCTTACAGGTGGGTGGGAACGTCCTTGCCGATTTCGATGAAGCCTGCGAGAGTTATGTTAGGATGTAGATCAGGTATAGGCTGCCAGTTTGTCAGCAGTCAGTAGCAGGACATCAGTTGTCAATTATCCGAATCGGGATTTACGGGGTTATAACGTTTCTATGCCTGATAATTGTTAGCGTGCGAGGAGGTGCGCCTCTGTCCGATATTCTTGGGGTATTGTACTTTCTCGCGGCAGATAGATTGCAACATCAATACCAATGCCGTGCAGGTATTTGCACATCAGCGGTCCCACATCTTTCCAGTCTAAGCCGCCCAAACCGCATCCAAGAGCAGGCATTGCGAGGGATTTAATAGCCTGTGCTTGAAAGTTACGTTGCACCCAGTCCAGTCCACCTTCAATATCCTCTAAACGTGAATTTTCTCTCCATTTCCGCTTCGTAGCGAAAAGCAGGAACCACTTAACCGCATTTGGGGTGCTAAGTTCTGAACCATGGTCTGCCAATTCCTCATCCAATGAGCCTTCTCGTTTATAGAGATATGGTTTTGTTGCGGTAATACGTTTTGATCGACAGGCATCCTGATATGCGAAGTAGACCTCGGGGAATTTCTGCTTCGTATGTAACGCTAATCCTTTGCCCATTACCCCGCTTAGGTTGACTGGGATTGTCAATGTTTGAAGTCTGGAGAAAAACAGGTCACCATCAACAAGGGAGAGATTATCTCCGATCTGCTTTCGGCTGCGAGGTAGGATAGACACGTTGGTTATTCCTCTTAATCTCTAACCAAAAATTAACCTTGGCTCTTAATTCGATTGATTAATCCTCAATTACTTCCAATCCTTGCATCCGCTCCAGTGCAAAGACGCGGGTATCCTGTCGTAACTCGCAAAACCCCTCAACACACAACGTCTCACCGGACTCTCGGTTATTCGGAATATTCAGGAACCGTTCTGGGACAACCACACGTGTCGTCCACCGTTTAGCCCTCGGTTTTTTGTACTCGAACCGAATCCGCTGGTCGTTGTCAATCGCCGATTGGATGTCCGCGACTTGCTCCGCGAATTCCGACTGCGATGGCTTTAGTGTAACAGCACCAAAAATATTGGGTTCCCGGTACACACTCCGATAACACGTCGCACAGATCAGTGTGAGATTCTCCAATTCGTTCGTCCCACCTTCAAATACCGGAATATCATGCAGTAGATAGACATCCTGCTCCTCGCCACAACGTGAACAGATCGAACCGTTTTCCCTGATAACCCGCCGTTTCCGTTCATCCCAATCCGGGGGCCAACACGGCAAATGGTCATAGAGTGCGGTTAAAACGGATTTTAACTTCGTAAGTTTGGCACGTAAATCTTCAACCTCAGTTTCTGAGGTTACGTCTTGTGCTACACCCCTATTTGGCACAAAGAGCGACAGAATGAGTTGTGACTTCTGTTGCTGCAGGGCAATTTCAATCTCATGTTTTTGCATTTGCAATAGGATGATACACGAATAATGCAAGTAGTCCCCGTTGGCAAGTGCTATATCGTATTCATAATCGGTCTCTATCTTGCACACACTGCAATAAGGCATTTCATACTCCTGGAAGATCAAGCATCCCGGAGACGTTCATCTGAAGGTCGTCCCTGCACAACAGGGATCACATAACTCCGAACGGTTACAGCGTCGATCGTCTCGGTCTCCCGACGCGGCTCTGGATCTTGGCGATGATCAAAGACGACATAGTACCCTTCTGTTGCTCCTTCCACCCTGAGGTATGCCGCTAATTGCTTCTTTCCTGCTTGATAGCGACTATTG
>JAPOOP010000166.1 GCA_026713385.1 Candidatus Poribacteria bacterium
AGACGTAATGGTAAAGATGAAAACTGCTAAAATCAAGGTAGATGTTATCGGACGCGATGAACCGTTTCAGAAGTTCATCGCAAAGAGTACTGGTGGCTTATGGCTACCGATTTCAAGTCTCACGATTCAGTAGAACTATAAGCATAGAGCGGTGATGACCGATGCAGATAAAGGACAAATACTACGCTTTGGGATTGGCGTTTCTTTTCGTTGGGGTAAGTGCGTTTACCGCCAGTCATCATGAAATGTGGCGCGACGAGATTCAGGCATGGCTGATTGCTCGTGACAGTGGCTCAGTCTTTGAACTTTTCGCACATCTCAAATATGAGGGACATCCGGGTTTGTGGCATCTGTTTCTCATGCCACTCACGCGCATCACACACTCCCCTGTCATCATGCAGGTGTTCCACCTCCTGATCGCAGCAATCACCGTTTATCTTTTCGTTCGTTATGCCCCTTTCAACCTTCTCCAGAAATTCCTTTTCTGTTTCGGCTACTTCGTTCTCTATGAATACACTATTCTTGCGAGAAACTATGCGTTCGGACTTCTGCTGATAATCGTCCTTTGTATGCTTTTCAAGGAGCGTTACAAACGCTTTATTTGGGTGGGTTGCGTGCTATTTCTCCTGGCACATACGAGTGTCCATGCCTTAATTCTCACCATAGCAGTAGGCATCGCGCTCTGCTTCGAATACGTCTGCCACCGTTGCCGTCTAAGCCCCTTTACACAAGAAGGCGAGACGACAGCAGATAAACGAGCCATCTGGATCGGGTTCATTCTCATTGGAATCGGTATTACGACATCGGTTTTACAACTCATGCCCCCATCAGATACAGGGTTCGCTGTAGAATGGAAGTTTGCATACGAGCCGGAAGAATTGAGTAAAGTCATCAAACTCATCTCTCATGCATTTCTGCCAATACCCGAATTCTCGCTTAATTTTTGGAACAAACACCAATTAGAAACGTACGCCTTTTTCCAATCCATCCAAATTCCGTTCTGCTGTCTTCTGATGCTCTGCAGCGTGCTGTTACTACTCAAGCGTCCGACTGCACTCCTCATATATCTGTTGGCGATGTTTGGACTTTTAGTATTTTTCTATATCAAGTATTACGGTAGCATGCGGCACCACGGATTCCTGTTCATCACACTCCTGATGACCGGTTGGATTCATAAAGACTGCCCTGAGATAGACCTCCGACCCAACATTCTCAACGAATTACCGCAACGGTTCTTTTCCGCGTTTTTCACCTTCATCTTTATCTGTCATTTCATCGGAGGTATAACCGCAATTGTCCTGGAGCATCGACATGTCTTCTCTTACGGGAAACAGGTAGCTGAATATCTGCAAGAAAACGACATGCAAGATATGCAGATGGTCGGCGAGATAGATTACGCCGCCAGCACCATTGTCGGATACCTCCAAAAAGATCAGATTTATTACGTACACGGCAGTCGCTACGGTTCCTTTGTCAAATGGGACGATGTCCGAATGCCTGATGCCGATATTCCGGACATCCAGGTCGTTGAGGAAGCAAACATCCTGCAGACCCAGACCTCTCAGGATATTCTCATTATCATGAACCGCGCTTTAGCCCCGGAACTGGTTGTACAGCACAACCTCACCCTCCTGACTGAATTGATAGGTTCAATCGTTGATGATGAAGGCTTCTATCTCTACCGAATGCCAGCACCTTGATACAATTCCGTTTCCTTGTAGGAGGGATATCCGAATCCCGACTCTTTCTGAAAACTAATCGCTGATTGCTGAAAACTTTTTGCTTGACAGAATCTGTAATAAGTGCTACCATAATTAAATGTTGTTTTCGTCGGAGATACACTAAAAACGGAGAGCGTCTTAACACATGCCGAAACGTAGAAGAAAGCCCAAAAACGCCGATGCATCGGACGTGAATGGGGAAGATAATGTGGTACTGCATGAGACAGCCCCCTTGCAACTACGCTACTATGGCGATCCAGTCCTTCGTAAAAGAGCCGAACCGGTTGCAGAGATCACAGATGCAGAACTCCAACTCGCTGAACAGATGTTAGAGACACTGTACGCTACAGGCAATGGCATTGGGCTCGCCGCGACACAAGTCGGTATTTTGAAGAGACTCCTCATCGTTGACATAGGTGAAGTTGACGATGAGGAATACGAACCTCTGGTGCTGTTTAACCCCGAAATTCTGAGTTCTGATGGAGAAATTGTCGCTGAGGAAGGATGCCTCAGCATCCCCGATGTAACTGCTGATGTGAAACGTCCGGAACAAATTGTCGTTGAGGGGATTAATGTCGAGCGTCAACGCATCCGTATAGAAGCCGACGGCTTATTGGCGCGTGTTCTGCTACACGAAATAGATCATCTCAACGGTGTGCTTTTTATTGATCGGATCAGCGGGTTAAAACGCCGTTTGTTGAGCGACGAATTGCTGAGACTGCAAAAAGCCGAGCGACCTTCATAATATCGATAACCTACAGGCTATGCCACGGACGGAGGCTATTTCGGTACAACTTGTAAACCGAAACTTGCTATTCAGAAATATGCCAAAACAAAAACTTGAACCTATCCTACAAACAAAACTGAACCAACTCTATGCGTGCCTGCGCGCTTATGAGAAGGTCATCGTTGCATTTTCTGGTGGTGTTGATAGTACATTTCTTGCAGAGGCGGCACAACACGCACTCGGTAATAACGCTCTCGCCGTTACTGCCATTTCAGACTCCTATCCGATCCGAGAAATGAGAGCTGCGCAAGATATTGCCAAACAGATCGGGATCCGCTTTGAAACCGTCCACACGCAAGAATTAGAATTGGAAGGCTACGCGAGCAACCCGACGAACCGGTGCTTTTTCTGCAAAACGGAGTTGTTCGATAAGTTACGCCCCATCGCTGAAAAATACGACATGGGAACGATTGTCTACGGCGCAATCCCAGACGATGTTGGTGACCACCGTCCAGGAATGGATGCTGCGAAGGGGATGGGTATCCAAGCCCCTTTGATTGATGTTGACCTGACGAAAGCAGAGATTCGCGAGATTTCAAAGGTGTGGGACCTTCCAACATGGGACAAACCCGCATTTGCCTGCCTATCCTCACGGTTTCCTTACGGCATGCGTATCACCCGTGAACTGCTGCGACAGGTAGATGCCGCCGAGCAATTTCTCTATGATTTAGGTATCCGTCAATTCCGTGTCCGTCACCACGGGGATCTTGCCCGTATTGAACTCGAAGCGGAGGAGATTTCGCGGATGGTTTCAAAAACAGTACGCCACGACATCAGTTCGCACTTTAAAACACTCGGATATACGCATGTCGCGCTCGACCTGCAGGGGTATCGTTCCGGGAGTCTGAACGAGGGCGTCGCGACTTCATAATAAATCTAACATGTCCAATCAACAAACACAATCGCTTATCGGCGTAGAGTCCTTTAGTTGGAAAAAGTGGGATGCTTGTACACACTGTGGACTCTGTCTGCCAACCTGTCCAACCTATCGAGAATTAGGTTTAGAAACGGATTCACCAAGAGGTAGATTATATCTTATGGGGAGTGCCTTCAAGGATGAAGATGCCACCCCGCTCAACGAGGACTGGTCCGAATATATCTACCGGTGCTTAGACTGCCGAGCGTGTGAAACCGCCTGTCCTTCGGGTGTCCACTTTGGTGAACTGCTTGAGCAGGCACGCGCTATCTATGAACAGAACGCCCCCCGATCAGCAACTTACCGATTCTGGACGAACCTTGTCTTTAAACAAATTTTACCGAATAAAGAACGGTTGGACCTGATCTTTGAATTGATGTGGCTCTACCAGCGACTCGGTATCCGATGGCTCGTTCAAAAAACGGGTATCCTGAAACTGATGGGACAACTCGGGCAGATGGAATCATTACTCCCAAAGATCCCGTCACCACAATTGAAATACACGATACGCGACATTACACCGGCGGAAGGTGAAACCCGATATCGCGTCGGATTCATACCGGGGTGTATCATGAACCAAGTCTTCACTGAGACGAACGTCGCAACCATTCGGGTTTTAGCACAGAATGGCTGTGAGGTAGTCACCCCACGCCAGCAGACCTGTTGCGGGGCATTACATCTTCACAACGGCGTGCGAGATGTTGCTTCATCTCTCGCTAAGCAGAACATTGATGCATTTGAAACGGAGGACTTAGACGCGATCATTATCAACTCCGCTGGTTGCGGTGCGACGCTTAAGGAATACGAGGCACTTTTAGAACAAGATGCCGCTTATGCGGAGAAAGCAGAACGCTTCAGCCATAAGATGCGAGACATCAGCGAATTCTTAGCTGAGATAGAGATGGTCGCGCCGATGGGAAAAATCGAAAGACGCGTTACCTACGATGAACCTTGCCATCTCCTTCATGGGCAAAGCGTCCAGACGCAACCTCGTAAGGTACTACAAGCGATACCGGGGTTAGAATTGATTGAACTAACCGAATCCGAATGGTGTTGCGGGAGTGCTGGAATTTATAACATCACACAACCGGAACTATCACAGGAAATTTTAGAACGCAAGATGATGCACATCGCTGAAACGGATGCGGACATCATCGCGACAGGAAATCCGGGTTGCTTGCTCCAGATTCAACTCGGCATCCAAAAACACGGATTATCCATGAAAGCAATGCATCCTGTCAATCTCTTAGACTACGCCTATCGTGGTATCTCCCCAGAGGATTTTTTGCCAGAGCAATAAAGAAATCGCAGAACCATTAAGCCACGGCTTACATTCAAGCTATCTCGATCCCTACCAAGATAGGGTAAAATTTTTGTGAAACTGTGCTTATAAAGAAGCGTCCTATGTAATAGAACATAATTCAATAGGAGAACGATGATCTGACCAATGGTCAGACATAGGGATGCCCATAAATTAAAGTAATGTTTTTATCAGACAAAGATATTATCCAGTATATAAACAAAGGGAAAATTAAAATTTCCCCCGAGCCCGACTTGAAAACACAACTCGGCAGCTGCTCTATCGACTTCAGATTGAGTAACACCTTTCGTGTGTTTGAGCATAGTAAATACCCGTACATCGATCTGCGTGCGGAGATTGATATCAACGACCTGATGCGGAGGGTTGATGTCCCTGATGGGGATGCCTTCACGATGCAACCGGGTGAGTTTGTCTTGGCAGCAACGCAGGAAACGCTTGAATTAGCAGGCGATGTGTTGGCACGGCTTGAAGGCAGAAGTAGTTTGGGAAGGCTTGGTATTATCGTCCACAGCACCGCCGGACTCTTTGATCCGGGTTGGGTCGGCATTCCGACCTTGGAGTTAGGCAATCTCGGCCGCATGCCGGTCAAGTTGTATCCGGGTATGCGGATCTGTGCGTTCACTTTTGCGCAGCTTTCTTCGCCAGCCAGTGTGCCGTATCAACTCAAACCAGCAAACAAATATGCCGGACAAGATGGTCCAGAGACGAGCCGTTTTGCCAAAGATGTTGAATTCTCGTAGGAGCGACTTCATAGTCGTAATTCTTGGTTGGAGCGATCTTTAGGTTGGAACACTGCGCGCAAAAAACGGGCAATGCCATGCCTAATAATTTAGCAATATCTTGGAATTTTTAATATTAGGTGTGAGCAAAAAATCGTAGCAGTAATTCGTTCACGCTGCTTCTTTCGCTTTGCCCGTGTGTCTCGTGATTTCACACGAGCATTAACCTATTTTCGCCAACAAACACTGTTCCATGCGCTATGACAGTTGATTGGCATAAATTTTGCTTAACCAATCAGTAAGACACTCGTCAAGTGGTATGAGTTGCGCGTTCAGTTGACGAAGTTAGGACCTTTTCCTGAGTTACCGAAACGGGTTTTAAGACGACGGCGGCTTTCGCGCCACGTTTTCCTTACACCGTTTTATCAGATTATAGTCTCGGTCCCTGGATCGAGAAAATTTTGAGTTTTGATAGCAAGTTTCGGCTCTCAAGTTGCGCCGAAAAAATTTCGGAAACCTACAAGTTAGCCGAAATTAGGAGGATATGTAATGACACCAAGTGAGGTGGTTGCACTTGCAAAAGAACATGATGTAAAGATAGTTGACCTGAAATTCACGGATCTGCCGGGGATGTGGCAACATTTTTCCATGATGGCAGAGGAATTGACCGAAGACCTGTTTGAAGAAGGTTGCGGTTTTGATGGTTCGAGTATCCGTGGTTTCCAAGCAATTAATGAGAGCGATATGTTGCTTTTCCCAGATCCAACAACCGCTATTATCGACCCGGTCTGTAAGGTGCCGACGCTAAGTATTACGTGTAATATCAAAGATCCGATCACGTTGGAGAATTACACGCGTGATGTACGGTATATCGCACAGAAAGCAGAGGCGTATCTCCAATCCACCGGAATCGCAGATATGAGCTACTGGGGGCCTGAGGCAGAATTCTATCTCCTGAACGACATCCGCTACGGACAGAACCAGCACTCCGGTTTCTACTCCGTCGATTCTGTTGAAGGCAGTTGGAATTCGGGTCGCGAAGAGAACCCGAACCTCGGTTACAAACCGCGCTACAAAGAAGGTTACTTCCCGGTACCGCCTTCCGATACACTTCAAGACCTCCGCTCTGAGATCTGTCTCAAACTCATGGAAGCTGGCATTGATGTGGAAGTTCACCACCATGAAGTCGGCACCGCCGGGCAAGGCGAAATCGATATCCGTTTTGGTGAGTTAACCGCGACTGGCGATAAGATGGCGTTGTATAAGTACATCATCAAGAACGTGGCGCGCGAAAACAATCTCGTCGCGACTTTCATGCCGAAACCACTGTTTCAAGACAACGGTTCCGGAATGCACGTCCACCAAAGTCTCTGGAAAAACGGCAAGAACATCTTCTACGATCCACAAGGGTATTCGCTTCTCAGTGAGGATGCACTCTATTACATTGGCGGCTTGCTCGCACATGCCCGCTCGCTCTGTGCAATTATTGCCCCAACTACCAACTCTTACAAGCGGTTGGTCCCAGGGTATGAAGCCCCCGTGAACATTGCCTACTCGCAACGTAACCGTAGCGCATGTGTCCGTATTCCTGTCTACTCAAAGAGTGAGAAGGGGAAACGGATCGAATTCCGGACACCGGATCCGTCCTGTAATTCTTACCTCGCCTTTAGCGCGTTGCTCCTGGCAGGGCTTGATGGTATACAGAACCGCATCCATCCGGGCGAACCATTGGACAGAGATCTCTATGACCTCGAACCCGAAGAACTCGCGGACATCGAGTCCACGCCAGGGTCCCTCGGTGATGCCTTGGATGCCTTAGAGGAAGACCACGAATATCTCCTCAAGGGCGACGTGTTCACCCAAGATGTTTTGGATACTTGGATTGATTACAAACGTGAAAATGAGGTCGATGCAGTCAATATGCGACCACATCCGTATGAATTCTTCCTCTATCACGACATTTAGGTCGTGTGAACTCGGAAGTCACGTGATCCCGATGATCGTGATGGCGTACTTCAGCAGAGGTTTTGAAACATCACTTTATAGGGCGGATTCTTATATCCGCCCACCGCACTCGTACTTGTAAACCTTGGGGCACAGATTGCAAGCCCTGATTGAAAGGCAAAGCCGCTACACAACCGTATTCACTTTTCAGCAAGGAGAACCGCATGAAAAAGCTAGAATGTATTATCCGCCCCTTCAAATTGGAGGAGGTCAAAGAGGCACTCAGTAGTGTGGGTGTTCGGGGCATGACAGTCAGCGAAGTTCGTGGTTTCGGGCGTAGCCGTGGACATACCGAATTGTACCGCGGTAGCGAATACACGATCGAATTTGTCCCGAAGTTAAAAATCGAAATTGTTGTCGCAGAAGAGAACGTCGACAAAGTCGTTGAAGCCGTGCAACAGGCTGCTTC
>JAPOOP010000673.1 GCA_026713385.1 Candidatus Poribacteria bacterium
ACTATTTCAGGAGGTAATTATGTTCAAAAAGTCGAAAAAATACCAGCGTTTTATTTTATTTGGGCTTGTCTTTGGCTTACTTGCCCTCACAGCAACCGTTACCCTCACACAAGAATCGTGGTTTCCTTCCGAGTGGGGTGCCGATGATCGGCGGGGTGCTGCTAACCGATTAACACCAGAGAAAGTATTAGAAGCCGCCAGTTTGATTAAAAAGGGTGAAGTCTATCAACTCGGCAGAGTCTACGAAAGTGGTATTCCTGTCTTTGGGACGCGGCATTATAGTCTGCGGATTCCAGCGATGTCGGGACCACTCGGTGAAAACAAAACGACGTGGTTTGAGGAGATCTTCAGCGGCGAGATCGGACAGATCGGTACGCAATTTGACGGGCTTGGTCACATCGGTATCGGCGACCTCTACTACAACGGGTTGGACCAACGCGATTTCGCCAAGGCTGAAGGACTTACGGAACTCGGTGTCGAAAACGTGGGACCCATCGTGACGCGTGGTGTACTGATTGATGTCGCTGGCTATAAAGGTGTTGAACACCTCAGCGATAGTTATGAAATTACGCGTGCCGATCTGGAAGGTGCCTTGAAAAAACAGGGCGTCCAAATTACCCCGGGCGATGTCGTCATCATCCACACCGGTTGGGGTAAGTTCTGGATGACGGACAATGATCGCTACAATACCACGGAACCCGGTATCGGATTAGAAGCAGGACAATACCTCGTCGACCAGAAAATTGTGATGTTGTGTTGTGATAACTGGGGAATCGAGGTCGTCCCGAATCCTGATGAGACCCTCGCGTTTCCGGTGCATCAGCTATTTATCGTTAAGCACGGCATTTACAACCTTGAGAACATTATCACGGAGGAGTTAGCAGCAGCGAAGGTTTACGAATTCGCCTTCAGTTTCGCTCCGCTACGTCTCAAAGGTGCAACGGGTTCCCCCGGCAATCCGATCGCCATTTTTTAAATTTTCCTTGCGGTTCGTTCAGGCGGGTTTAAGCGGTGATGTGCTTTTCCGTAGACCCGCCTTCCACTTCGTTTCAGGCTATGTGTGCTAACCCTTTCTGCACAACACGCTTGCTCTCCGGTAACCCCTCCTATTTTTCATCTCTGCACAAATCCGTGCAATCATCTTTCTGTTTGCCCCGTTTCGTGCATTCAGCACACACGCCAAACCCACTAAATCCGTAATATCTCCTGTTTTTTTCATTGTTTAAAAATTGGCATAGAAATTGCTATTTACCTGTTTATGTTATAGTTGTTGATTATCAGTTATCGGTTATCGGTTCATAGGTTTTCATTAAATTGAACTCTCTTTTACCGATAGCCGATAACTGAAAGGTTGTGTAGCAACCTGTCCTAATAACCGTTCTAATTAGGTTTATCGCGAGTATTTACTGGCACGGAATACAGTCTCAGGGCGTTTGAGAAGTAAAGCAGATATTTTAAATTTGGTGCAACCCACGCATAACGGTGAGGGAGATTTTCTATGAAAGTGCTACGTGTTTTCTTCTGCTATTGCTTAAGTTTCGGACTGCTGTGTGCCGTTTCTGCGAAACCGCTCACAACTGAAAAAATTATCTTTTCGTCCAATCGGGATGGCAACTTGGAAATTTATATGATGAATCCCGATGGAAGTCAACAGGTAAGATTAACCAATCACCGCTCACGCGATTTCAATCCGGTTTGTTCACCAATGGGAGAGGAGATACTCTTTATTTCTGACCGAGGTGGGGAGCGTGATCTCTATATTATGCGAGCTGATGGAGGCGGTGAGCGACCCGTGTTTCGAACGGCACCCGCATTTAGACTTTACCCCACTTGGTCCCCGGATGGGAAAAGAATTGCTTATTCTCAAAGGGACCCTGATACTAAATTTCTTAGCATCTATACTGCCAGAGCGGATGGAACATCGGTAAACCGCGTTGTGGAAATGGAAAAAGCGGATGGTGAACAGCCTGTTTGGTCCCCGAATGGAACAGAAATTGCCTATGTTGTACATGGAGAGATTCATTGGGCGAGCCGCCAAATCCGATTTATCAACCTAAAAACCCGCAAACAAGAGACCCTTCTGCCGGATGATAACGCGCGAAGGTGGCAACCGGCGTGGTCGCCTGTTCACAACAAAATTGCTTTTGCCTTGTATAGACGAGAACCGCCGCAGCAGTCGATATATATCGCCAATCGCGATGGGAGTGGACTTCAACGGATGGTTGACGGGATTTTCCTCATGGGTGGAAAAGTGCTCGCTTGGTCGCCATCTGGTGATGAACTTGTCTATTCTCGGACAGTTCAAAATAAATCTCAGATTTTCAAAATCAATGTGGTAACGCGTGGCACCACGCAACTTACACACGATGGAAGTAATTATGTAGGCGATTGGTTTGACCCATCGGCTTTACCTGTCTCGCCACAGCCACAGTTGCTCACAACCACATGGGGTGAAATCAAAAGGGGGGATTGAAAATGAATAGATTTGCGTTCCCTTTATACTTGGCGTTTATCGCGAGCATTTTACTGTCAGGATGTACGGCACCAGCACATTTGAGAAATAGTCCACATTCCTCTACCTTAGAACTCTCGCCAGATGAGAAAATCCAGCAAACTATAGGTAGATGGAAGGGCGTACACATCTCAAAAGCGATCCAAAAATGGGGATCGCCGGGCGAAGTCAATGATGACGGAACAGGTTGGCAAACCTATATCTGGCAAATTCCTGTCCATGGTTTCTTACCCAGGCAAGAAAGCCGTATGTTGGGATCCCAACTCCGACAAGACCATCCGATCCATTCCCGCGGTATGCGGGCAGTAAGTGGAACATACATATCCACCGGTTATACCTACCAA
>JAPOOP010000187.1 GCA_026713385.1 Candidatus Poribacteria bacterium
TCTTTCATTGACTATCAAGTCGGACAAATCCTTGATTATCTCGAATCGGAGGATGAATTGGACAACACCTTAATCTTGTACACGTCCGATCACGGTGAATTACTCGGTGACTATGACTGTTACGGAAAACGTTCATTCCTTGACGCTGCCGCTCGAATTCCGTTGCTTGTCCGCTATCCCGAACGTTTTGCAGCAAACACACAGTGTGATACACCGGCAAGCCTTGTTGATGTACTCCCAACGTGTCTCGGTGCCGCTAACCTACCACTACAGACGGATCGAAGCGGCATGGATCTCGCCGATATAGCCACCGGTAATCTACAGCGAGATGCGATCGTTGGACAGTTGGGACAGGAAAGCACAGGGCTCTATATGCTTTTGACGGAGGAATACAAATATATCTTCTCTGCCGCCGATCGAAAGGAATGGCTTTTCAGGCGTCTACGGGGAAGACTTGATGACCGAAACCTTGCCGGTAATCCTGCATACAGTAGAGTTCTTAATACCTATCGACAACGTTTGATTGAATGGTTCCGCGAGGACGGTTACGAACTTCCACTCGACGGCAATAAGTGGCGCGATTTTCCATCACCGGTCGAGCCTGAAAATCCAGATGCTGGGCAACTTTTTCAAGATGGACGTTCCGTGAGTGATCAGTTTCCGTCAGGATATTCACCACATATTGATCCACTGAGACGCTCGTCTTAATTCATGACTCTGTAGGAGTGCTATGTTTATAGAAAACTGATGAGGATCAATAAGATAATCAGGTGATTCTATCTTAACTTGTTTTTTCCTTAATACCAACTTAGGTTTTTGTAATGCCAAGGATTGTATTTTCTTATGCGCTAATTTGTTCGAGCATCCAAACCTAAGAACCTGAAATTATGCCAATTAGTTCTACTACTAAAAAATTGATGTCCAAGGCGGCATGGCACGCCTATAATACGTACCGTAAAGGTGTCAGCTACCGTTCGCAACTTTCAGTAACTGCTGCGTTACTAAATGCACAGCGCGAAGACATCTTGGCGTTCCAGAGGGAACAGTTAACGAAACTTCTCCGGCACGCATACCAAACAACGCCTTACTACCGTGAATTGCTCAAGACGGAATCCGCGCACATATCACAAATTCCGACACTTGAAAAAAGAAACATTCGTGAGCAATTGGAGCATCTCTGCTCCAAAGCGATTCCCCAAGCGCGACGCATAAAGAACGCCACGGGTGGTTCAACGGGAGCACCCCTTACCTTTTACCAGGACAGAAATTATTGGAATCAACGTAACTTGAGCGTCTACTACTTCGATCGGTGGGCAGGCTGGAATTTCGGTGAACGTCAATTGATTATCTGGGGTGCTCTTTCAGATGTAGAAAACAATCAAGATTGGAAGCATCAACTGAATAATTTCTGGCGAAATCACCATTGGCTCAATGGATTTCATCTCACAGACGCGGCGATGTGGACAACATTTCGGAAGATGGACAGATGCCATCCACAAACAATTCTCGCCTACCCTTCATCGCTTTACCAATTCGCGGCATTTCTTTTTGAAAACGGTTTGGCACCGAAATGGGATTTAAAAGGGATTATTACTTCAGCGGAGATGTTACATTCGCACTATCGCTCTTTAACTGAGACCGTTTTCGGGACGAAGATTTATAACCGCTACGGAGGACGTGAGGTCGGATTGATTGCTATGGAATGTGCAGCGGGACGTATGCATATCAACTGCCACGATCTCTACCTTGAAATAGACAGTCCTAATCCATATACCACGCCCGGAGACATCCTAATTACACAACTCAATAACTACGCGATGCCGTTTATTCGGTATCGGATTGGAGACATTGGCCGCCTTTCCGATGAGGTATGCCCATGTGGGAACCAGTTACCTATTTTGGCAGAACTGCTTGGACGTAGCACTGCTACCTTCCGAACCAGAACTGACACATTGATACACGGGGGGTACTTCACACAACAGTTCTATAACGTCATTGGTCTGGAGCAGTTCCAACTGATTCAAGAGTCCCTTAAACACTGTGTCTTGAAGGTGGTTGTTAACGCACAATGGACAGAAGCCGCGCGTCGATATATGGTTCAGAAGATTCAAGGGGCGCTCGGCGCTGATGTCATTGTCACGGTACAATTTGTAGAAGAGATTCCACTTCCGACTTCGGGCAAACGGGAATTCACAATTTCGAAAGTGGGTGTAGGCAGGAACGATTAAAAATTGCCGTCGCCGCAAAGTTCCCGAAGCGGCGCAACCCGTTTTGTTCCACCCGGAACATAAGATAGAATAAGCCCATCAATCAATAAATTCCGATCCGCAACAACGCCTGTGCTCTGCTCCGCCGTTACACCCTTGGAAAGTAGTAAGTAAAATGTGTCTTTGGTCCAACCGGGTGTGGTAAAAAAGTTCCCTTGCCCTTTTGAAATTACGAGGTCTGCTTCCAACAACGCATTGAAGAATTCAGGGGTTCCCTGATAGAGATTCGTTCCGATCGTCTGTGCTCCCGACGACATGAGTCTCACAACACCGTCCTGCACTGCTGTCTGAAGTTCCCGGAATTGCGGTAGGTTTATTATCTCCCATAAATCTGCTAACGTCGCGTCATTACTGGCGTTATCCACCTTCCCAACTATCGTGATACGGTGTCCGCATTCAATGAGGTCTTGAATGAAAGCGACATCGAAAATCACTTCCCCATCGTTGTCAGCAAGCCAAAGAATCTGTTGCGGCACCGCGTCAATCACCTTTTCACAGAACACTTCATAACAGTCGATAGAAAAAGATGTGTCAACCGCCGCACGTAGTGATTCAGAGAAGTAGTTAGGATTGGCGTTCAGTTTTTTGACAACCCGTTCACTGCTGTAATCAATAATATTGCCTGCGACGACCAGTTTCAAACGGGTTAGCCAACTGTCTTTCCAAAACTCCGGGAGTAAGGCGAGTGCAGTCTGTCGTGCTTTCAGTTTGTCGTCGTGGTAGGGGTTCGGATTGCCAGTGTGAAGCGTTACCATCTCAAAAATACTCCCCCATAATTCTTCAGGTGTGAGGGATTCGATAAGGTAATCGCCATTGGCGCGTCGAAGATCCAAGAGTGTATTTACGGCATCGCACGCGACTTGTTGCAATTGCGGGTTACGCGTCGCACGTGGAATCAATTCTGTCGCACTGTGTGATTGGACATGTCGCCGAAGGTGCTCCCAGTCTGGCAACGCTTTCTTCTCCTCCAAGGTAAAAACCCCTGGGCTATATTCGGATGTTACAATTTGCTCGAAAAGCGACTTCGGCACCGCAGGTGGAGCTTGTGCAAGCGGAACGCCGAGTGTCCGATTTGAGAAAATAATGTCGGAAGGGATCACCGTCCCACGTGCCACAACATCTGACAATTGAACGCTTTTCCCGACACTCACTGCATCAAAGTTGCTGTTTTCAATTGTACTCTCTGTGGCAAGTCCGCGAACAGGTGACGCTAACCTTTCAGGTAACAGATTTGATTCAAAGGTTGTGTCGTTTGCAGTGACATCCCGCAGCCCGACTGCATCGCCTACCGTTGTTGCACCCAGCAATGTGACGTTTTCAAGCCTGCAATAGTCTCCGACATGAACCTTTTCTCCGAGATGGACTCTGCCGAGAAGGTAGCACGCCGTGCCGATTTCAATGTCCTCACTGTCCAACGTTATCTGTGCCGCAGGGTCAACGCGAACGCCTTTCCGTGCGAGAGATTCCCGAGTCGCGGCAAACAGTGCGGCTTCGCCGGATAGAACGTTGGACCATCGGTTAACACCTGACAAGACTTCGCCTCGGTAGATAAAAGCGTTCGTTTTCAATCCATCTTCATAACAGTGTCGAATCAGGTCAACGTGGTGGAGTTCGCCGTTTCGGTTTGTATGCGGTTGCAACCGATGTATCCGTTCTATCAACACGTCTTTCCGAATCAGTGTAATACCCGTATTGGTATATGCCTCGCCACGATGCCACCGCTCCCACATTTCCTGTTTTTCTGTCTCCGTCATGTCGTACCACTCTTTGGTCCCAGTGAGGTTCCGGTCCGCATTGAAGAAAAGTCCGCCTTTATCTACGACCGTTTCAGGGACCTTGCCGCAGAGCGTGACATCCGCGCCAGAAATGAAATGTGAGAGCAAGGTCTGTGCGAAAATGTCGCGGTCCAAAAATGGTTCATCACCGAACGCTACCCCGATCCATTCCGCGTCGGACGCTTGGAGTGCCGGTAACGCCGCCTGTAGTGCACCACCAGTGCCGTTCATCTCATCTTGGATACACGGAATAGCATTGGGACCCAGTAACTGCGCAGCAGATCCGTTTTTCTCAATCGCCGACGCCATCTGTGGGTTAATGACGACAATATCCGGACGATTGCCGGGTAGGTAACGCCGCGAGCGTTGGAGTGTGTTCTGTTCACCGAAGGTGATGTCCAGCGTTTTGCTCAAGCGTCCGGTAGGGTCAATACGAGTACCTTTACCCGCCGCAAGCACCACCCATTGCGGTGTGAGCTCGTTTTCAGGGCTATCTGTGGGAAGTGTAGAAAGGAAAGTTTCAAGGGCAGCAGAATCTGATGAGATCGCCGCGAGCGTATCTTCCAATTCGCAACCGAGGAGGTTTTCAAGGAGGTGTGTTTTCATTTACTTGTTATTGTCTAATTCAGTTTGGATAGATTGAAACTGCGCTAATGCATCCTCTAAATTCTCGGTGATTTCCGCGACTAATATATCTGGCGTAGGAAGGTCTTCAGCATCCTCAAGTGAATCCTCTTTCAGCCAGAAGATGTCGAGATTGACATGCTCCCGTTCGATCAGTTCATCGTAACTGAAGGCGCGAAACCGCTCCGTTTCAACCCGGGTCTCGCGATTGTCTGGGTTGTAGGCAGTTATAAAATCTTGCAGATCGGTGTCTTGCAGTGGATTCGTCTTGAGTGTAAAGCGTTTATTTGTTCGTAGATCGTAAATCCA
>JAPOOP010000062.1 GCA_026713385.1 Candidatus Poribacteria bacterium
GAATGCAGAAATGCGTGCGGGGGATTTGGCGACGCGCTATGATGCAATAATTCTGCCAGATCTGGGTGCGTCCGGTATCCTTAACGGGCATTCAACAGGGAAACTACCGCCGGAGTATGTCGGTGGAATCGGCACAGAAGGGTTGGCGAATTTACGAGCATTCGTGGAGGATGGCGGCACGCTTATCTGCTTGAATCGTGCGTCAGAACTCCCTTTGAAATACTTCGGGCTTGGTGAGAAAGGCATTGTGAACGTGGTCCAGAAAGAGAATCAACCGAAAGAAGATGCGTTTTTCTGTCCTGGCTCATTGCTACGGGTTCGCATAGACACGAAGCATCCTATTGGACATGGGATGGACGCAGAGATGGCTATCTTCTTTAAATCGGGACCGGTCTTTGAAGCGGGACGCGGTGGCGGAAACATTGTAGCGACATATCCTGAGTTTAATCCGTTGATGAGCGGTTGGCTCGAAGGCGAGAAACGGATTCGTCAGAAAGCGGCACTTCTGGAAGTCGTCTTAGGCGATGGGCGCGTCATTCTTTTCGGGTTCAAGCCGCAGCACCGAGGGCAATCTCAGGGGACCTTTAAACTGCTTTTCAATGCGATTTATTACAGCGCACAAAACTGAAAGGCAGATAGGAGTGAATTTTCCCCTTGTTAAAAAAGATCAAATGGATTAAAATTAATTTGATATAAACATCAAGCAATATCAACCATGTTGATTTCACACAAGCAAAACAAGGGAGGCAAAATGGCAGAAACACAACAAAATCAACCAAAACCCAAATTGCCATCAACTCAATACACTCTCTTAACAGCCGAAGACCTGTGGAAACAGTCGGATGATGGATATCGGTATGAATTGGTGAAAGGAGTAATGCGTAGAATGCCACCAGCCGGGTTTGAACACGGGATCCGATCGGCTAAAATTGGAAGACATCTCGATGCTCACGTTGAACGACATAAATTAGGCTATGTTTGTGGTGCCGAAACAGGATTTAAGATCGCCCAAAATCCAGATACTGTGCGCGCACCAGATGCAGCGTTTGTGCGTCAAGCCACAATTGATGAACGGGGTATCTCAAAGGGATACTGGGAAGGAGCACCCGATCTTGCGGTTGAAGTCATCGCTCCAGGCGATACTTACACTGAAGTCGCAGAAAAGGTGGATGAATGGTTAAATGCGGGGTGTGCAATGGTGTGGGTTGTGAATCCACGTCGAGAAACCGTAGAAGTGTACCGATCTCCTAAGAATATGACCGTTTTGCGTGGAGATGACATGCTTGAGGGTGGCGATGTGATTGAGGGGTTTCAGTGTAAAGTTAGGGATATATTCGTTTAAAGGTCGTCAGTCGCCAGTTATCAGTAGTCGGTTAAGAGACGCTTTTGTAACAATCTACCAAAACTTAGAGTAAGCAACGAAACAGCGAGTTGTTACAGAGTCACTCTTTAACTGTAAACTGATAACCAGTAACCGACAACTATAAAAGCGTGTTTACGTTGTTCTCGGGCTTGGTATAGTCCACAAACTTCGTCGGATCGGTGCCGTTGAGGTATTCCTCAATGTTAGTGTATCCGTCGTTGTCCGTGTCACTCACGGTATTGGAAGCATTTTGCGGATCAAATCCGTACCGCTTTTCCCATTCGTCGGGCATGCCGTCTGCATCACTGTCAAGCGGTGCAGGTAGGCTTTTGAGTTGGGGCCATCCGCCAACGTCTGCCTGTGAGTCAATAATACCGCATTTTTTTGATTTATCGGACAGGGACTTACTGTTTTTGTATGCTACCCCTTCATAAGTCGCATAGCCATTACGGGCTTCGTCAACAATGCGTGCATCTACTGCATCGCGTTTGGGCAATGAGGCACCTACACTCTCAAGCACAGAATAGTAGGCTTCTTCAGGAGTTTGCTGGTTGATAGGCATAGATTCAAAAGGTTGGGAAAGTTTTAATCCAGCAATATGTGAACTGCCACCCTGAGGCTGCACGCCACCGTCCCAGTTGTCGGCGGTAACTGCTGGGTTGCCATGAACAACATTATCGGCAACATACCATTTGCCAAACCCATCGTCCGAATCACGCGATGACGGACTAACAATACGGCGTGATATCTCCCCCGGGCGTGTTGCAGGCCCCGGCTTATAATAATTGGCGACCATGTTGACAATAGTAAAGTTAAATTTCTCATTGCCTTGTTGTTGTTTCTCGCCACCATAGGCACTGTTATAACCCCAATTGTACACCACGTTATTTCTGAAATCGTTATATCCGCACCCTGAAGCAAAACGGGGATTGCGACTGCTGTGGTGTGCCAGCAGATTATGATGGTACGTGCTATAGTTTGACCCCCATATCCCTCCAAACCCATGCGTACCTTTGACGTGGCCAGAGTCGTACATACTTTCCGATATCATGCACCATTGAATGGTTACATTTTCGCAATGGTAGATAGACACCGTTTCATCGACACTCCAACTTGCCGATACATGGTCAAGGATAATGTTCTTGTGATACCTACCTGATATGGCATCAGCATCAGCATCCGATTCATCTCCCAATCTCACCCTTATATACCTGATAATAACCTCGCTGGCATTAATTGAGAGCGGATACTTCTTAATACAGATACCCTCTCCTGGGGCTGTCTGTCCGGCGATAGTGATATATGGATGGCGGATTTGCAATCGACTTTCAAGCGTGATCGTACCCGAAACCGTGAACACGACGATCCGCGGTCCCTCAGCTTCGCAGGCATCGCGCAAACTCCCTACTCCGGAGTCGTTCAGATTCGTCACCAAGATTACTTTTCCACCTCTACCACCGCGGGTCACCGCGCCATAACCTTCCGCACCCGGAAATGCGGGCACAGAGGGGGTATCCGCCGCAAATCCGTTCGGAAGCAGAGCAAGAATACCCGCACATATAAAAAACTGGCATCCGTGCAGAAGTCTTGGTTGGCGAAAGTAGACTCGGAGATCGGTGCCAACGACGGAGCGGAATGAACCCACAAATTTCTTTGTTATGAGTGATAGCGTCTTCATAAAGTCTCTCATATTTTTGTTTAGAGGGAATTTCTTAGATGTTACAGGACTTACGCAGTTATAGCGGACAGCGCGATTATTTTATTTTTAACCCCCTAAATCCCCTTATCAGGGGACTTACGGAGCCAATCGCGTAAGTCTTATGTTAGTCAATGTACCCAAGCCTAAAGACTTGTTCCTGTAGCAAAAAGCAATAACTGTTTTGCGTTTTGTAGGTTTCCCGTGTCTCGTGCTTCGTTCTTGTTTCTCGCTTCATAGAGGTCGGTAACCCAACGCTCTCCACGACGGA
>JAPOOP010000061.1 GCA_026713385.1 Candidatus Poribacteria bacterium
CAGATTGGATATCTGCCGGAGGAGCGCGGCTTATACCGCAAAATGAAGGTGCGCGATGTCATCCTTTTTATTGCCGAATTAAAAGGCTTATACAAACAGCAAGCACTCGGTGAGATTGAGCGATGGTTGGAGAAAATGCAACTGTCGGAATGGGCGGACAAGCGGATTGATGAGCTTTCTAAGGGGATGGCTCAGAAAATTCAGTTCATCACCACAGTGATTCACAAACCGGAGTTGATTATCCTTGATGAACCCTTTTCCGGTCTGGACCCCATTAACATGACGCTCCTCAAAGATATGATGCTTGAACTGCGTGATAACGGCAGTACAATTATCTTCTCGACCCATGTGATGGAACAGGTGGAAAAACTATGCGATCGTATCTGTCTTATGCATCAAGGTGAGGTGTTGCTTGAAGGTGAACTCCGCGCTGTGAAGCGTGCTTTCGGTAAGAACTCTGTTGAGGTTGAATACGTAGGGAGTCTCGAATTGATTCGCAATTCCGCGTGGATTCAGGGATTCAACGATTTTGGACAGTATGCTGAGGTAAAATTGAGAACCCCAGAAGACTACCGTTCATTGCTCCGTGAACTGGTTGAGAAGGGCATTGATGTGACACGATTTGAATTAGTTGAACCGACGTTACACGAAATTTTCGTCCAGAGCGTTGAAGCGCACGGAGGCGTCGTGCAAGATGCCGAATAAAATTATCACCGTCATTAAACGTGAATACACAACGCGCGTTAAATCTAAGGGATTTATTGTTTCTCTGTTTCTTATGCCGGTGTTGATGTGCGGGTTAGTGGTGTTGTCCAGTTTTCTCGCAATCATGGAGCACAGAACCAAAGAGATGAGAAAACTCGCAGTAATTGATGAGACGGGTGAAATCTTTACAGAGATGCAAGCAGCTATCGCAGGGCATTCGACCTTTCAACGTAAAGGGGAACTCCTCTATCAACTCCATGAGGAGGATGCTACAACAGAGGAGGCAAGAGCCACACTCCGAGAGCGCGTCAACACGAAAGATCTCTACGCCTATCTTGAAATCCCGAAAGATGTTTTTACAAACGGGGAGGTCCGGTTCTATGCCAGAACAGCGACGAATTTTGAGATACAAAGTGCGTTCCGCCGAATCATTTCAGACATCGTTCGTGATAAGCGGTTTGCCGAGAGTGGTTATTCCCAGAGTGAAGTCAGTCGACTCATGCGTTCCGTCAGGTTCAACGCTTATGCTGTTAAAAGTAGCAAGGGGAAAGACGGTGGTATAGAAGTTGAAACTCCCTTAGAGACGGGGGCGCGGCTTGGACTCGGGTACCTCCTCGTTTTTGTGCTTTATATGTTCGTTATCATCTATGCGAACTCCATCATGCGGAGTGTGCTCGAAGAAAAAACGACCCGAATCGTTGAGGTTATCATTTCATCAATAAAACCGCATCAACTTCTACTCGGCAAACTCATTGGTGTGTGCTCTGTTTGTTTGACAATGTTTGCTATCTGGGTGATATTTGGTGTATTATTGGTTATGAACATAAAGCCACTGCTCGGCATCTTTGGCATTGATAGCCTTCCATTGCAGCTTATCGGAGTAATTGAGACTATCAAAGCAAGTAGTGCCGAAGTGCTTACCTATTTCTTCGTCTATTTCGTTATCGGTTTCTTCATGTACTCGACGCTTTATGCTGTTGTGGGTGCGATTTGCAGCAGTGAGGAGGAGGCACAGCAGACGGGTGTGCCACTCACGATGCTCATCGTTGTTCCATTCATACTGATGTTCCAGTTGTTTAGGATCCCTGATTCGACACTCAGTGTGTTGCTTTCACACGTTCCGTTTTTCTCGCCGATACTCATGTTCATGCGCATCAACGTGCTAATGCCGCCTTTGTGGGAAATTTTGCTGAACATCTTGTTGATGTGTGTGACTGTCCTGCTTGTTACACTTGTCAGTGGAAAAATCTATCGGGTTGGGATTCTAATGTACGGCAAACGTCCCACCTTGAGGCAATTATGGCAATGGGCGCGGTATTAGGAATTTCTATCTACAGTCTTCCGCGCAATTCCGCCTTCGCTGGCGAGGTTTCTAACCTCGCCCATGTATGGTTGATTGTCGGTTTTACTCTAAAAACCTTGAAAGGAGAAAGAACTATGAAGATCGCAGTCGTAACCGGAGAACACGGCTTCCAAGAAAAACAGTTTGACGCGGTTTTTGAAAGTATGGAAGGCGTTCAATTCGTCCGAGAGGATCTGGACGATTTTGTAGACGACCCAAGCCAAAAAGACTACGATACCGTTGTCTTTTATAACTTTCACCGTCCGTATCCGACGGATGCGCAAGCACAGGCGATTCTCGGTTTAACGGAACGTGGGCAGGGCATGATAATTCTGCATCACGCCATCTTGGCGTTCCCAGAATGGGATGCCTATTCTGAAATGTGCGGTATCCATGAACGCGGTTTTGGCTACTATCCTCGACAAACGCTGCAGGTGCAAATCGCTGATGCGACGCATCCAATCACAGAGGGGCTCACCGAATGGGAGATGGGTGACGAAACCTATACCATGGAGTCCGCTGGTGATGATAGTTCGATCCTGTTGACGGTCGATCATCCAAATAGTATGGATGTGCTGGGGTGGGCGCGTGAATACGGCAGTTCTCGCATCTTCTGCTTCCAGAGTGGACACGACGACGTTACCTTTTCTAATCCGAACTTCCGAGAAGTACTGAAGCGCGGCATTCGTTGGTGCGCTCAAAAGTAGTAGGCACGCTCCGTCGTGCCGTAAAGCATAAGAGAGGGCTAATCGATAATGGGTATTTTTTCTTTTCGTCGATCTGGAGGAAGGAGATGGCACCACGCGCTCCGCATTGGAATAAGTTGTGTTCTTTTCGGGCTTTCAACGATACTCACAAACGCAGATGGGGAGAAAACGATGGCGCATACAACGTATTCAGTAGTTGTAGAAACAGTAAGTGTCCTTGGGTCAAAATACCAAGTTTACTACATCCAGCAAGATGGAAAAGCTGTCGCTGAGATTGTGCCTGCACTTGGTAATAACTGCTACGCCTTCAAGGTCGCAGATGGGGATACTTGGTTGAACCTGATAGATGCACCGCCGGATCTCGCCACTTTGGAAGAACGTCCTACCGCTTACGGCAATCCAATTCTGTTTCCCTTCCCCAATCGGATCCGAAACGGTATGTGGCAATTTGAGGGGGAAACCTATCAGTTTGACAAAGCACCCGACTCTCCAACAACAATTCACGGTTTGTTGTTGAATCTACCGTATCAGGTCGAGAGCCATGTCGCCGATGAAAACGGAGCAACGCTCGTATGCTCCCTTAATTCTCAAGATTTCCCCGATGTCGGTCGTCAGTATCCGTTCCCTTTCCGACTTGAGATTACCTATACGCTCAAAGATGCCGTGCTAACCATGGGGATTGCTATCAAGAATACCGGTGACCGGAATATGCCTGTTGGGTTCGGTATCCACCCTTATTTTAGCGTAGATCTCGGCACTGAGGCGAATGCCGCCGAAGCGATAATTACCGTCCCTGCTGCGAAGTATTGGGAATTGGACGAAGTCCTCGTGCCAACTGGGGCACAACACAATGTCGCTGATACACTGGATCTGCGACATGGACAACCGTTTGCGAAACTGAAACTCGACCATGTCTTTACAGACGTTCAATTGGTTAATGGCGTAAGTCGATGCCTCATTGAGAACCGAGATACCGGGTACGGCATGGTAATGGAATCGGATGCCCAGTTCAGGGAGCTTGTTGTCTATACACCGCCTGATAGGGATGCCATCTGTTTTGAGCCTTACACCTGCCCGACGGATGCCATCAATTTAGAGGCAAGGGGTATTCCTGCAGGCGTGATTGTGCTCGCGCCTGATGAAACGTTCTCTGGAACCGTCCGCTTTATGTTGCAGTAGTAGACAGACTCCGTTCGGTTTCCGTCCACGAAATAAAGTAGTAGGTACACGCCGTGTGCCGTTCATCCGAAAGCGCACAACCTTAGATGAGGGAACCGCCTTTGATTCGTGCTTTATTGATTTTTCTGATTTTGATTCTAACCGCGCAACCCTCTATGGCAATCCGAGAAGGCACAGCGACCGCTGCGGTCTTTATCGAACGCTACACACAATCCGGCGATTATGGTAGACTTGCCCTCTGGCACGAAGCCGCCGCAGAATGTCTCACGCGTATCTCTGTTCCGATGAACGAGATTGCACACGCTTACTATGCGCGGCACGGCTACGAGAAGTGGGCAGCACGCGCTAAAAAAGAAGCACAAGAAATTCAGAAACAATACCGGCACCACCGCACAAGTGCCGAAACGGCGTGGCAGCAATCGGAAACATCAGAATATAGCCTGAATGCCGAGCGCGAAAAGATCGCAAAGTTTATGGCGATATGGCTACCACGCTACCCAAATCGATTTTACGAGTTTGGTGTCTATCCCACGTTTTTCAGAAAGTGTCGAGAGTTGGCAGAGCAGGAGGGGAATTATGCCGAAATTTTGCGTCTCGAAGCCGATGCTGCGGAGATGTGCGCCGCACAGTATCAGCAAATTCCAATCGCTTACGGACTCAGGGATTACGAAAAACACCGAGACGCATATCGTCAATACGCGACACACCTCCGAAAACTCGCACAGCAGCATCCGAACGCATTACCATCGGAGATAGACAGAGGCAGACGG
>JAPOOP010000443.1 GCA_026713385.1 Candidatus Poribacteria bacterium
ATGCACGCCAAGGCATGGGTCGACGAAATTTATCAGGAAATCGCGAATCAAATTAAGGATAGAGAAACCAAATGTGACCAGTGCCATGCCCCGCAACCAATCCTCATCACAGGCATTGGAGAAATGCCGAGACTCAGAAATGCGCAACGGGAAGCAGGCGTTTCCTGTCTTGTCTGTCATCTTGATGCTGGGGGCGCGATGCATGGACCACCAGCAAGCGCAGAAACCTATTTCCACGCGAATGTAACCAATCCTATCTATACCGCACCAACAGCACTCTGTAGCACCTGCCATGGTCAACCGACCGTTCCTGAGCACGACCAGGTTTCCAGTTTTCTGGAGAGTAAATTCGCCGAGGGGAATAAGAGTTGTGCGACATGCCACATGCCAGTTGTGAACCGACTCCAAAGCACAGCCAGTTACGAGAGTATCAAAGGCAGAAAGCATACGTGGCGCGGCAGCCGGAGTGTCGCACAACTCAGGCGTGCTGCGGCACTTCAGCTTGAAATCACACCTGAAAACGTGAATGTAAAACTACGAAGCAAAACCGGCCACATCTTGCCGGGTGGCACATTGCGCACCATTATTCTTGAAGCAAAACTTCTCTCTCCAGAAGGCACTGAACGGCAAAAGGAGCAAATTACAATTTCGGCTGAGAAGGAAAACCGTCTTCTCCCAAATGAGGAGAGAACTTACGTTTTCGATCATTTAGCCAGTGTGACCGGGGACACAATTACAGTTCGGTTGATGTACCAATTGACACCGAAAACACCGGAATCCGAGTGGATATTGATGGCGGAAAAAATTCACGTTGTCCCTTGAGGTGCTAAGTGTTCAGATTCGGCAACGAATCGAACCCCAGCAACCGTTTTAAGGTCGGTGTAGCACGTGATACAACGTCGTCCGATACCAATTCAAGGTGTGCTTGCTGCGGCTTCAGGATAGAACGACAGAAAAAACCCAGTAACCCAACGCGTGGTTTGTTCGTTCTATTTTCTGAGGATCCGTGCCATATTGCCCCGTTGACGATTAAGACGGAGCCACGTGGTCCACAAATCTGCAGCTCATCGTCGTATGCCACACCGGGTTCAGGTAATGCTTCAAGCCGTCGATGACTGCTCGGCACACAACTCGTTGCTCCATTTTCAAGCGTCCAGTCATCTAAAAACCATACGCTGTTGGCAACTATCGGGAAGTTTGGACGTGGGGTCGGGAGTCCAGATAACGGATAATCAATATGGAGACCGGCATCAGGCGCGCCGGGATAAAGGACATTTACCGTAAAGGAACTCAGCGTGCAATCCGTACCGAGTAAATATTCCATCGCGGCGAGCATCTTTGGGTGTTGAATGGCTTCTTCAAAAATCTCGCCTTTGTCAACGAGATTCCAAACGCGTTGTGCACTGCCGTTTGCAAGGTATGAATGACCTTTGCCTTCTTTTTGCTCCGCTGCAGCCAGTGATAAGGAGCGTTCCCGAAGCCGCGTCGTTGTATCTGGAGGTATAAGACTTTCCAGCAGCAAAAAACCGCGTTGGTCCAATTGATTCTTTTCAAGTTCAGTCAAGATAGCCATTTTTTTCTCCAGTGTTATTTTTCTTGACAGTTTAAGCGTTTTTTGGTAATATGTCAAACAGATTGTGGATTTCTACCAAAATAGCCAGAAATCTGCAGGAAAATTCAAAATTTTGATTTGACATATTTTGAGAGTTGTGGTATTATTATATAGGCGGACTGCAATTTAATCGATGATATACCGATGCGGCGGGAACAAATTTTCACCGATTGCACAAAACATCACGTAACTGTAGGACGATTTTGTTTACCGGTTTACCCGTGTAACGTAATCTTTCTGACATTTAACGATTAAATGTTTGCTTAATTTTGCCACTTTATGTTAAAATAATAAAAAAAATTCCCGCAGGGTCAAATCACTAAAGTCAGATGCCCGCTTCTCATTCGTTTTTGACCTGTGCCTTATGTGATACTAGTGCTATCTCATGGCTACATCGGTATCGGGAAATTTTAACGCTCGTTGGTAGGATGTTGATTGGATGGGCGGACATCTACCCCAGTCGTCTTTAGTTGTATTCTCGCTTGCCCATCTAAGAAACTCAGTACTGAGTCTTGCGAGCGCGCAGACTTAACGAGGAGGATGAGTTAATGAAAAAACGAACACTCGTTTGTTTTTTGATTTTTACATTGTGTGTTCTTTATACTTCAATCCCGAACACTGTTTTCGGGCAAGAAGCTTCTCTCGCTGAACAGGTAGCTGCAAACTACAGTGAGACGCTTCAACGTGAGGATATCGTAGCAGTCTTGCCAGATGTTCTGGAAGGGTTGAAATCAGACCAAATTCAAGGTATTTTGAGTGGAAACCCCGCAATCATTGGGGCTGTTGTCGATGCTCCTGATCTGTTACTGAATTTTGCACCAGACACAGATCCGAGGTTCATAGAGTTGTTGAAAACAGATGCGGAACTCAAAGGAATGCTCAAGGATCCACTCGTGCAGTCTTTGCTTGCAGATGTGGACGCGATTGATGAGCTCGCAGGGTTGTTGGATGTTAGTGCCCCCGTGGAACCACCCGTGGATACAACGCCACCTGTGGACACAACACCACCCGTGGATACAACGCCACCCGTGGAACCACCCGTGGACACAACACCACCCGTGGATACAACGCCACCCGTGGATACAACACCACCTGTGGATACAACGCCACCCGTGGATATTCCGCCATCAATGGTAGCTCCATCAGCAGATCCATTTGCGCCGATAATGCCCGAAAATGAGGCACTCTTCGGTAAGTCACGTCTCGGGGGTCTCTCTCTAAATACAGCCTCTGGAAGGCGGTTTGTGGACGAGATAATTGCTGCATTAGGAATACCTATTGAAGCGGAAACCCTCGTGGATTCAATTCTGTCATTGGTAGACCCGGGTTTTCTCCCCAAAAAGCAGATTCGGCAGATTCTAACCTCTGAACATCAAGCCATTGCTTTCGCGAATGAAGCAAAACAGTTGGATCCTGAAAATTTCGGGAATGCGATAACACCGAATTTCACCGATTATGCCTACTTAGAACAAGGCGGTAAATACCTAACCAGAGATAGTTTGCACGTTTACACGCGTGTGCCATCGGCAAATGTCGGCAGTGTTGCCTTTAGTCTTTCAGGCCAGGGGTCTACTGGTAGAACTATTGAAGGTAAGATGGTGACGCCAGATGAATTCCAAGCAGATACCGTCTCTTATACCTTCCGACTGGAAGAAACGCTCGCCGCTACCAACCTACCCGCATGGCCCAGTTTAGACACCCAGTTGTTCTCTGGTGTTGTGCTCCGCTATTCACTTGAGGGTTTGAACGGAACGTATTCCGCCATTGATATGCAATCAATGCTTGGCAGAGACGGGTTCGTTTGGGAAGTAGAAATCGGCATTCCACCGGGGACCGGTGTCTACTACTACTTTGAAGTAACACTCACCGAACCCGTGGAGTTCACGACCTTCAGTCGCGAAAAACTTGCTGAGATATCCCAGAATCCGCACACTGTATCTCTTGAAGGGATCTTAGCCGCAACGACAGTACTCGAAATTGAGAGTTGGGCAATGCCTGACCCGCGTAACCTTCAGTTGGCGGATCGCGGTATTATTAAGGCAATATTTACTGATGATATACGGGCTGAAATGATCGGCATTTTGGGGTCACCCCAAGCCGCTCCGATAATCGCAAAATTTCTAAATCGTCAACAGGTTACCCTAACTGATGTTCTTGGTATCATTACACCAAAGCAACAACGCAGACTTCAGAATCTATTGTTCCGCAATACGAACAGACTGATGCAAAATTTCGAGGCGAACTTTGATCCGTTGTTAGCTTCCGTGTTCACAGTGCCACGCATCAATCCAGAAACTGAGTCATTGTGGGTTGCCTCTATTCCGAATATTGATGATGGTAACTATTACTTACAAGCTCTGGTAAGCGATGCCGATGGAAATCCGGTGGATCAGATCCAAGAAACTTTCACCGTTGATACCACCGCCCCACGAGCAGACATCGCGATTATGCCCGGTGGTGCAAATACCGCAGTTTACGAGAACAGCGAAGGTATCTACGTTGCTACTGCTCCTAACGCTGGTGCCGCAGTACTCAATGTTACAGGCACACCGAAACCCGCTTATGCCGGTCAAGGTGTTGGGCCCGGCGAAGGATACTTGTTCTACCAAGAGGTTCAACTTGATGCCCATGGTATACCAACAAGCACATGGATGCCATTGACAGTTGAATCTACTATGTTGACCTCCAGGATTTGGACATCCGTCCTTGCGCGAAATGGAGACCAGATCGTTTCTTTCCTGAAGCAGAACTTCCCGCAGCTCGTCGGTGGACTTGACGCTGAGTCAATACTGAACCTCGCCATGACTACCAGTCCTGAGGCAATATTGGCATTGGTCTCGCCAGGGACTATCCAAATGTCTGCGAATTCGGTTTTCAAGAGTTTAGGGCTAAAGAACTTCACGCTAACGGATGCCCAAGCTGA
>JAPOOP010000058.1 GCA_026713385.1 Candidatus Poribacteria bacterium
AGCGAATCTATGTGGAGCGTTCCTCAGCGGCAGTCTGCTCTGTGGTACGAACTTCCGACGCGCTGACCTACGCCGTGCTACCCTCGGTTGCCCACAATGCGAGGTACCCGGACCTTTCGGCTCACTCACCAGTTTTGAGAACGCAGACCTCGGAGAGGCGATTTTCGGTGAAATCAAACTGATAGGTGTTGTCTTACTCGGTGCTAATTTCAAAGATACATATCTATATGAGGTTGACCTCTCTGAAGCCGTCTATCGTGAAGCCGATCTTGAAGGTGCTATCACCAAAAAGGGGCGAAATTAGGCAGCGGATATTTTTATTTTCTCCAGTGCCTTTTACCAATTTCATCCATGTAGTTTCAACCTACCGGTTTTCTCTAATATTCCGGGGTTAAGACTGCAAAAAATTGGATAGCATTCACCGCGTTTCTCTAATATATGTGACGTTAACAAGAGGTAAGAGGTTTATCCAAATTGCATTTTTTTTTCAAGTTTCGACAATTTACTCGCGATTTCCGATAAAGGGGCAACGCCTACGCAGGAGCAGTGCCGTGTTTACAAGGTTTCCCACCCCTAACACCCTTTAGATTAACTGAACTGCATTTCGCAGAGTTTTTGATATAATCCTCTCTTTGCCAGCAGCATTTCGTGCGTTCCAGTCTCCAGAATTTCCCCATCCTTGATAACGAGAATATTGTCAGCCCGAACAACGGTTGAAAGTCGGTGCGCAATAATAAAACTGGTTCTCCCTGCCATCAGATTTGCCAGCGATTCTTGGATGAGTGCTTCAGACTGTGTATCCAATGAGGATGTAGCTTCATCTAAGATAAGAATCGGTGCATCTTTTAAGAGCGCTCGTGCGATAGATAAGCGCTGCTGTTCACCACCAGAGAGTTTCATACCGGCCTCACCGATTGGAGTCGTATAACCTTGCGGGGTTTTCGTAATGAACTCGTGTGCGTTTGCCCTTTTCGCCGCTGCGATAACCGCCTCATCAGTGGCATCCGGGCATCCGTAGCCGATGTTTTCCAAAATCGTGCCATCAAATAAGAACGTGTCCTGTGGAACAAGGGCAATACTTTGTCGCAGTGACTCCAAATTTACTTCGGAAATAGAGACATCGTCAATCAAGATTTTCCCTGAACTTACCTCATAGAAACGTAAGAGTAGGTTGAGGAGGGTTGTCTTTCCACTGCCACTCGGCCCGACAAGTGCTACAACTTCCCCCGGCTTTGCCTCAAAGGTTACGTTGTCAATAATAGGTTTCGATCTTGTGTGTCGATCATCCGAATTTGTTGTTAAAGGTTGCGAGTAGGAAAAAGAGACGTTCTGAAATGTGACGGAGCCGTGGATATTTTGCAGTTGAATCCCATCGGTTGCATCCTTGGGTTCCGTGTGGAGGGAGTGCTGCCGTTTGTCGTTCTCCACATGCATCTCTGGTCCGAAGTCGAGCAGATAAAAGATCCGTTCCGCGGAGACGAGACACTGCTGTAAAGCACTGTTGACGTTGCCAATCGTTTTAATCGGCTTGAACATGTAACTTACCATCCCAACGTAACTGATGAACCACCCTATAGAAAGCTGCCCACTAATCACTCGCCAGCAGCATAATCCAAAAACTGTTGCAATCCCCAGAGCACCCAACCACTCAATCATAGGAGGCAGGAATGCCGCGAAGCGGGC
>JAPOOP010000057.1 GCA_026713385.1 Candidatus Poribacteria bacterium
AACCATACATCGGAATCTTATCAGGTGTGGACTGAAGCGCGTCCAGCGAATGATTTTGAGCGAGTCCGTCCGTATCTCGAAAAAACACTGGACTATAGCCGGCAGGCGGCTGATTTCTTTCCGGGTTATGATCACATCGCTGATCCATCCATTGAATCCAGCGATTACGGAATGAAGGCTACCGATGTCAGTCGCATCTTTGCGGAATTACGCCAAGAACTTGTACCGATTGCTTCTGCGATCACAGCGCAAGCACTCGCTGATGATTCGTGTTTGTACCAACACTTTCCTGAGGAGAAACAACTCGCTTTTGGTTTAGAAGTTGCCCAGAAATTTGGTTACGATATGAATCGCGGGCGTCAAGACAAAACACATCACCCATTTATGACAAAATTCTCACTCGGTGACGTGCGAATCACAACCCGTACAAAAGAGAATTTCCTTGGCGACGCACTCTTCAGCACCTTACACGAAACAGGACATGCCCTCTATGAGCAGGGGATTCGCATGGATTTGGAAGGCACACCGCTTGCCCGTGGCACTTCATCGGGTGTCCATGAAAGTCAGTCGAGGCTTTGGGAAAATATTGTGGGACGCAGCCGAGGGTTTTGGGAACACTTCTATCCGCAACTTCAAAGTGTTTTTCCTGAACAGTTGGGTGCCGTCCCCTTAGGTACGTTTCACCGTGCGATTAATAAGGTGGAACGCTCCCTCATTCGCACGAATGCAGATGAGGTTACGTACAACTTGCACGTCATGTTGCGTTTTGATTTCGAGTTGGCACTCTTAGAAGGGAACTTGGAGATTCGAAATTTGCCGAATGCGTGGCGTGAACGGTTTGAAGATGATTTCGGTATCGTCCCTCCTGATGACAAAGATGGTGTTTTGCAAGATGTCCATTGGTATTATGGGTTGATTGGCGGTTCATTTCAAGGCTATACGTTGGGCAATATTTTGGGGGCGCAATTCTTCTCAGCTGCCCGCGAAGCGCATTCTGAAATTCCATCTGAAATCGAGAATGGCGAGTTCGCCACACTCCACGATTGGTTGAAAGAGAATCTTTACCAACACGGGTCGAAATATACGGCACCCGAAATTATTCAGCGCGCAACCGGAGGTCCGCTATCCATTGAACCTTATATAGCCTATCTCCGGACGAAATATGGTGACTTGTATGACTTGTAGAACTTACACAGGATTCCTTCGTTTGCTTGCCGGATTGGAGGGGTTTGACTGGACGCTTGGAAGATTTTTGCGTGGGAGGTTGGAAAAGTGGCGGGTGTCCGCCCCTTCCATCTTTCCTGTCTTCCATTCTTCCATCCCCTTCTTCATTTTACTCCTCTGCGGATTTTTGCAAGCATGTGGGGGGCTCAAACTCATTGATATATCCAAGAGTTCAGCGGCATTGCAGCTCACAACAGCGCAGCAACAGACAATTCACCCGAAACTGAAACTCATCCGTGACATCGTTGAAGATTATGATTTTGAGAAGCAGCAGTTGGAAGTGGATTATCAGGTGTTTCGAGCTGGCATAACGCAACGTCAATACGATCGATATGAGGGTGGGTTCATGAATACGCGAACCCGTCGGGAACTAAATGCGTTCAGGGACGAGGCGCGAAAATTTCTGAAACAACGTGAGATCTATCTTGACGAGATTAAAGATCTTGTTGTGGAAATCGCTGCAGAACTTACGCCTGAGCAACGCGTTAAATTCGCTGAACTGAAACTCCCGAAGCTGGAGGTGCCGATGATGCTCCAGCGAGACCCGTATAACGACCTCCGCTACATTTCGAATCATCCACTTGGTGGAATGAACGTGTTTTAACGTATCTCCCTTGAAATCTTTAGCTAAAGACGTAAGCCCAAACAACGGTTGGGGCGGGCTCTACGTCAAAGATCGTTATTTATCAAACCCACTTTACCGAACCGCAAGGTATAATTAGAAAAGAGCAAAACCGTGTAGTCCGTAACGAAGTGGAGGACAGATATACGGGAAGGCACATCAAAATCGAAACCTATCTTACCGAACCGCATCGTAAGGCGTAATTAGAAAAAAGCAAAATCGCGTAGTCCGTAACGAAGTGGAGGACAGATATACGGGAAGGCACATCAAAATCGAAACCTACCTTACCGAACCGCACCGTAAGGCATAATTAGAAAAAAGCAAAACCGCGTAGTCCATAACGAAGTAGAGGACAGATATACAGGAAGACACATCAAAATCGAAACCCACCTTACCGAACCGCACCGTAAGGCATAATTAGAAAAAAGCAAAACCGCGTAGTCCGTAACGAAGTGGAGGACAGATATACAGGAAGGCACATCAAAATCGAAACCCGCCTTACCGAACCGCACCGTAAGGCATAATTAGAAAAAAGCAAAATCGCGTAGTCCGTAACGAAGTGGAGGACAGATATACGGGAAGGCACATCAAAATCGAAACCTACCTTACCGAACCGCAAGGTATAATTAAAAATGGATTATTACGTGAGTTTGTTCGGTGCCGATTCAAACGTCGGCACTTCCGAGACTGCCCCGTGGCAAAGTATTGAGCGTGTAAATGCTGCCCAGGTGTTGCCCAGTGATTCCGTCCTCTTTCAAGCTAACCAGACCTTCCTTGGAAATCTTTGTCTTTCTGATAACTGGACGGGTCGAGTGGACAAACCGATAACCGTCGGCTCCTATGGATCGGGTAGAGCGACTATTAACGCCGGGAACGGTGCCGGTTTCGTCGTGAAGAATATAGGCGGTGTCCACCTAAAAGCACTCAACTTTGTCGGTGCGGGTGCATCTGAAAATGTCGGTTCTGGCATTGTGTTCATTAATACACTGCCCCGTGGGATTAAGTTGGGAGATATTCAGATTCATCGCGTTGGTGTCAGCGGTTTCAAGTATTCAGGAATCTGTTTCGTGGCAAAACCACCAGATCGGAGTTGGAGTGGTTTCAGTGATGTCAAAATTACGTATGCCACGAGCCATGACAACGGTGATGCAGGTATCAGTTGTATCGGTGTTTGGAATCCGGAACGAGATGGCTATGCGCATACCGACTTCTATGTGAGCAACTGCAGTGTTTATCGGAACGCAGGCATCCCGGGCAAGGAAAGCCACTCAGGGAACGGCATTGTCCTTGCACAGGTGGATGGAGCGTTAATTGAGCGGTGTCGTGCCTACGAAAATGGCAGCTTAAACGATTACGAAGGCGGGGGTCCCGTTGGCATCTGGGTATGGGATGCGAACCGTGTTGTCATTCAGTTCAACGAATCTCATCACAACCGGACGGGTAGCAGTAAAGACGGGGGCGGGTTCGATCTGGATGGCGGCGTGCGAAATTCGACTGTTCAGTACAACTATTCCCATGATAACCAGGGACCCGGGTATCTGTTGGCACAGTTCAGCGATGCCCGTGCATTTTATGGGAACGTCCTTCGCCATAATGTGAGTGTAAACGATGGTCGGAAGAATCGTTACGGAGGCATTCACCTCTGGTCTACTGGTGCCAGTGGTGGTATCACGGACACCACTTTTTACGCCAACACAATCTTCACAACGCAATCCGCTGGTGGAAATCCAGCTGCGGTTGACTGTCCAAGCGAAGGAATTCGCAACATCCGCTTCTATAACAACCGCTTTCAAACCGACGGAAAAGCGGTGTTAGTCCGTGGCAAAACGAATCCAAATGCTCTATTTGAGGGAAACACTTTCGAGACGGATTGTCAATTTTCGAGATTTTCCATTGGTGATGTTGCTGGTTTTTTTAGGTGACATAGGTTCGACTTAAACATTTCGCGTGTTATCTGTTGTGGCACAAACTCTTAGTTCGTGTGATATGAGCGCAAAACAGGTTATGAAGTGCCTCGCTCTAAAGGCGGCACAGACCACGAGGAAAATCTACAGTTACTCTGTAGAGCATGCAACTCCACAAAAATCAATGATACACAAGCTGAACTAATTGCAAGGCTGAAAAAGCAAAGGGTTTTTTGACTTATCGAAGTCGCTCGAAAAAGTGATCCAGGAACGCCTCCGCCGCTACCTTAATGCAGACCTGTGCATTTGGATTGGGATGTCGACGTTCATGTCGCAGATAGGCAACGGTCATACCGCTTGTCAAGGTGCCTTCGGTTTCAACTTGCACGTGCGCAGGAACGCTTTCAAAATAGGCTGGGCACGTAAGCATGCCAATCGGGAGCGCGTCGTGGATATGAAATCCCCAGAATCCGATGTGTTGTCGGTAAAATTCCATGCAGGATTGTGTAGCATCCCTAAGGAATTGGGAAATTCTATCGGGTCGTTTATCGGTTTCGGCGTGCAATCGTTCGCCGGTTAAGATAATCTGGTGTGTTGCATCAAGAGGTACGATGTGAATAGGTACATCAAAGTGGAAAACTTCGTGCGCGGCATGTGGATCGACGAAAATGTTGAACTCTGCCGTAGTTGTAACGTTCCCGTATTCCTCAAACGCTCCGCCCATCACAACGATCTTTTGTAGTCGTTGCATTTTCGCTGCGTCTTCGCGAATTGCCTTGGCGATGTTTGTCAACGGACCGAGGGCGACGAGCGTGAGTTCATCTGGATAACGTGTTACCATCTCAAGAATGAGATCGACCCCTGAAGTGGATGAGACGTTTGCGTGTGCGAGTGGATACAACGGACTCCCATCGGCGTTTTGGAGTTCGCTGACATTTCCTAAACCGTCATCACCGTGGACGTGGGCGGCTGTTACGAGGGGTTTAACGAGCGGCTGTACTTCCCCTTGGGCAATAAGTGGGAATTCCTCCAAATCGAGAACCTCAAGAATTCTTAATAGGTTCTCTGTCCCTTGCGTGACGGGGACGTTTCCACAGACGGTTGTTATGGCTTCTATGTGTAATTCAGGTGAACGCATTGCGAGAAGGATTGCGAGGGCATCGTCTACACCCGGATCCGTGTCTATAAGGATTCGTTGCATGTTTTTCTTCCTATTTTGGTATGTTTCCAGAAGGTAAGTTTGCCATTTTCTTTACTGATTTTACTACCACAGAGCGATTTTGTCCATTGTATTTTCCCTCGAACCGTTCCAGTCAGAATAAGAATAACCGACTTGCCGGTGTATGTCTCATACTTTTTCTTTCTTGTTGTTTTCCACTAATAGCACAGGTGAATATTTTTACGGGTGAAACGATGCGGCAGATGCGGTTGGAATCCGGTTTATATAACAGTATCACACTGGATTTAACCTATCGGACTGGCAATACGGATCTCCTTACGACTCGGACTCGGTTTCGCTCAGATTATCTCACGAAAGCATATCACGGCTTCGTTTTTGGGAGTCTTCAGCAGGGCAGAAAGGGTGGTGAATTTTTTATTAACAAGGGGATGGCGCATGCGCGAATCATCCGAAGTTTGACGCAGCACACGCTTTTTGAATCTTTTGTTCAGAAGCAGTTCAATGAATCTATTCTATTGAGCGATCGGAATTTAGTGGGGGGTGGCGTTCGGCTTGCTTCACATCGGCGTAATTCTAAGTTTAATCTCTATCTCGGCATCGGTGCAATGTGGGAACACGAACGTATTAATGATAAGGAGAGCGGTGCAATCACAACTCGTGTCGTTCGGTCGACAAATTATATCAATTGGACTGGGCAACTGGATGAACGCGTCACGACGAGTGCCACAGGCTATTATCAGGTGTATGTCCGGCGTTTTCAAGATTATCGCGTCCTTTTTGAAGGGAGCATTACGTTCCGACTGACCACAAAATTATCCTTTCCACTCCGAGTGAATTTCCGATACGATAGCGAACCTCCTACCGGTATCCGAAAACATGATGTGGAAATATTTAACGGATTGCGGTATACTTTTTAAAATAATATAGGTTCAACTTAAGAATTTAGATGAACTTGATACGGTATATCACGTCTATTACAGACTTGTAAAGAATAGGTTCCGCACTCCAGCGGAGTGCTATGTCTATAGAAAAGGGAATGTCCAAATTCTGGCACTCCAGCGGAATGCTATGTGTGGTGTAGAGATATACCGTTCCTCTGGTGTGGGAGCGTCAACTCAACGAGCTGCTATAGACATATTGATCCTCTGGAGCAAAGGTATGCCTTTTGTGTATGGTGTTGCGTTTCAGATGCGTTCACCGCGGAGTCCGCATAGTGATTCGCGTATGGGACTACATTTACTTAGATTTTCATTATTGAATTTACATTAAAAAGTTAAATGGAGGTGTCTTATGCAAAAGGTGGAAACTTATGCTTGTCGGGCGGGACTTAAAGTCTGTATCGGTGTGTGGTTTATTGCGCTGTGCACGAATATCGGGTGGGCAGATGGGCATCTTCAAATCGAGGAGAAGAAGCTTGTCTTAAAGGGTAAAATTTCTGAAGCCCTCGGCGAATACGATTCACATTTAAAGGGAGCGGTAGAATACCTCATCTGTGGACACAATGGCAAGGAATATGAGAGCATCGTTGTTGTCAATGCGACAGCAAAGGAAATTTACGATGCCCTTGAGAAACTCGGTGTCGCTGTAGGTACGCCTCCCGGTTATGACGAAGAAAAAGATGAACCCACACCACCAAAGGGAACAGCGTTTAATATCTATGTTGAGTGGAAAGATGGCGATAAGGCGAAACAAGTTCGTGCCGAAGAGTTGATTTTCAACGTGAAAACCAAAAAGCCAATGCAACAGGTCGCTTGGATATATTCCGGTTCACGGATAGTATCAGATTTGGATAGCGATGATGAGGATGCCATGATACCGCAGGCATTCATGAGCAACGATATTGTCGCTTTGAAGCGGTTTGATGCGAGTGCGCTCTTCCAAAATCCGCTTCCTGAATCGGAAGAGGAGAACATCTATAAAAAGAACGATGCCTTGATGCCAAAACTCGGGACACCTGTTATGCTCACGATTGAGGTCAACCGGAAAATGCAACTGTTTGTGCTAATCACAGGCAAGGTGCAAGGCGTAGGATTCCGAAATTTCACACAGATGAATGCTAAGCAGCTTGGCATCAATGGCTATGCTAAGAATTTACCAAATGGTAAGGTAGAGGTCGTCGCAGAAGGTGATAAATCGCAGTTGGATGCGTTAATCGCTTTATTAAAGGTGGGACCGCGCTATGCAAGAGTTGATTCGCTTCATGTTGATGAACGTCCATTCACTGCGGAATATAAAACTTTCGGCATTCGGTATTAAGTCATGACGCTGAAATATTCCTGTAGGGGCGAGGTAACGTTGGGGAAACACCCAAGCAAAAATCCGCTACCAAGCGCATATCAAAAAAACATATCGGGGATACTCCTTGCCGCGGGACTCTCCACTCGGATGGGAGAACCGAAGCAGTTGCTCCCTTTCGGAGAAAGCACTATTATTGAGACTGTGGTAGACAGTATGCTTGGCTCCAAATTTGATGAGGTTATCGTCGTTGTGGGACATTGCGCAGCACAGATTCGAGAACAACTCGCGGAGCGTCCTGTCAAAATCGTTTTTAACCCTGACTATCACGAGGGTATGCTCACCTCGGCACAGGCGGGTATCCGAGCACTGAATGTGAGTGATGCGTTTGCGCTCATGCTGGTGGACCAACCTCTCATTACTCCTGCGTTAATCGATCAAGTTATTGATGCCTATGTACGAACGGACAAAAGGATTGCCCTACCGAGTTATAATTATAAACGGGGGCATCCAGTTATCTTCCATCGGGAGTATGCCGACAATATTCTTGCCTTGGGGGTGGAGAGTGGTGGCGTGCGCACACTCTTCAAAAGATATGCCGACGATATTCATTATGTTACAGTCGATACAGACCGGGTGCTTCGGGATATAGATTATCGTGAAGATTATGAACGCGCCCTGAAGGAAAATTGACTATCTATCTGCAGGGAACCGCCTCGTCTGGGTGCTTGATCCTGTCGCCAAAACGGTGACGGTGTATCATTCTAAAAGCGACATTGAGATACTTACCCACGAAGCTACGTTAACCGGTGAGGATGTCGTGCCAGGTTTTACCTGTCCCGTGGAAAAACTGTTTGAATAACCTGAGTCACATTTTTTACAAAGGATAATTAAAAATCCGTAAAATCCAGTGCGTAGCTCGTAATGAAATGGAGAGCGGATGGGCGGAAAGGGTCTTCAGATCTCATACCTACCTGACCGCACCGCAAGGAATAATTAAAAAGTGTTTAAATCCATCGAAAACGTTCAAGTTACATGTGAAAAACATGCCTATATCGCCGATAGAGGTTTAGCGACAACACTCTATCTCGCGCATCATCTCAAAAAACCCATCTTTCTCGAAGGCGAACCCGGTGTTGGCAAGACTGAAGTCGCTAAAGTACTTGCGGATTCAACAGGCGCGAAACTCATCCGGTTGCAGTGTTATGAAGGCTTGGATGCAAACAGCGCATTGTACGAATGGAACTACACGCGGCAAATTTTACAACTTCGTATTGATGAAGCACGCGGACGAGAAAAAGAAAATATTGGTACGGATCTGTTTAGCGAAGCGTTTCTACTGAAACGTCCTTTGTTGGAGGCTATCCAGAGCGATGGTGATGTGCCACCCGTCCTACTTATTGATGAAGTAGACCGGAGTGACAGTGAATTTGAGGCGTTTCTACTCGAGATTTTGTCCGACTTTCAGATTACCATCCCCGAAATCGGAACGATTCAAGCCAAACATATCCCCTATGTTGTGCTAACGTCAAACCGGACGCGGGAGGTCCATGAAGCACTCAAACGTCGGTGTCTCTATCAGTGGATTGATTATCCTACTGTGGAGAAGGAGTTGGCAATCATTCAGGCAAAGTTACCTCAGATTGATGATCATCTCGCGCAGCAGTTGTGTCGGATGATGCAACTTTGGCGGCAAGGGGATTACTATAAGAAACCGGGCGTTGCGGAAACCTTAGATTGGGCATTAGCACTCGTGGCACTTGGTAAGGCACAACTTGACGCGGAAGTCGTTGCTGAGACGCTTGGCTGTGTCTTCAAATATCAGGACGATATCCAGAGCGCACGCGCAGTGGAATTATCTGAATTAGGATTTTAGGATGAACCAAAGGAAAAAAACGCAACGGGTTGAAATAAAAATTTTCAGAGGGGTCGGTTATCTCCTTTTAGTAGGTGCCGCGTTTTGCACGATGATACCGATGTTGTGGCTATTGACCTCCTCTTTTAAAACCGCCAACGAAATTTTTGCTGTCCCTATTCAGTGGTTTCCGAGTTTTCCCGCGCGCGTCGCATCATCACCTTATATTGTCGAAGATGCTTATCCTAATATTGAAAAACCGGGGGCAGTGGATGAAGCGGGATGGCAAGTTCTGCAGCCCCAGCTCGCACAGATAATTTGGTCTGAAGCACAGGCACACATCACAGCAAATGGGAAGTCTTCCAATTATGTCACTTCTGAAGAATTGCAAACCGAAATAGTGGAAGGTTTATGGCAACAACTGGTCGCAGGATTGCCAGACGAGGTTTGGAACGGCACGACGGATTCGGTGACTGCAGCGGTGCGAGACGCTATTATTCCTGAAGCGGTTGATACAATCTGGGGGGCAGTGTATCGCGAAGTTGCGGTTGGGATGCTCCAGATAGAAGACCTTGACTTTAATCGTACACCGATTGAAATTGTGAACTGGGAAGCAGGGACAGGCACGCGTATACGCACGTCAGACAATCTCCAGACGGCTGCAAGTCTATCTTACAATTTCCAAGACAGCGACACGACTCGTATGACAGCAACGGTTTCTTCGCCTATTCCAATCGAACAGATACGGCGTATTACGCTTCCTATCCGTGGAGATGCTTCGTATCACCGTCTCTCTTTAACCGTGTCTGTCCCTCTGTCTGGACTGAATGCCGGTAGCACTAACAATGGCATTACATATCAACCGACACGTTCTTTCGTTTTAGGAAGCGCGTTGTGGACAGATTCGGTCTGGCGAGTGCAAGGTATCCCCGGTGAATTAGAGTCGGCACACATCACGATGCAGAGAGTGGAGACCAACCTCGCAACCCAACGGATAGTGGAAACAGAGAATGGAAGTCAATTGTTCCTGCAATTATCAATTCATCAACCCGCTTACCTCTCGATTGTATGGGATAAGTTCACATCAAACTATCGAAATCTGTGGAAGACAGTGCCGTATAATCGGTATTTTGTCAACAGTATTTTCATTGCCACTGCGTCAACATTGCTCACACTGTTTTTCTGCTCGCTCGGTGGTTATGCCTTTGCCAAATATCAATTCCGAGGTCAGAAGATCCTGTTCGGTATACTCCTCGCTTCCATGATGGTGCCTTTTCAGGTCCTGCTCGTTCCCTTGTTTGGATTGATGTATGATATTGGTTGGCTCAATAGTTACAAGGCGATTGTCATCCCGTTTTCTGTCGGTGCATTCGGTGTATTTCTAATGCGTCAATTCATAGTCACAATTCCGTCTGAGCTGCTTGATGCGGCGCGTATTGATGGCTGTTCCGAGTTCGGCATCTACTATCGGATTGTGCTACCGATTATCAAGCCTGCTCTCGGTGCGTTGACGATCTATTCGTTTTTGGGTTCATGGAACGGCTACCTCTGGCCCCTCATCATTTTACGGGATGAGGCGAAATACACGCTACCGATCGGATTAGCGAATCTCGTGGGGATCTATCGTCAAGATTACGGTATGTTGATGGCGGGAACACTGCTGTCGCTCATGCCGATTGTTATTCTGTTTTTAGCGATGCAACGTGAATTTGTACAGGGTATTACTTTGGGAGGGGTCAAGGAATAATTAAAATTCTGTAGGACCCAGTACGTAGTTCGTAATGAAATTAGGTTTCCTTAAATGGCATGATTTGCTTCGCAGCGAGAATGCTTTACATTTGGAAAGCGAATGGACGGAAAGCAACTTCAAATCTCAAACCTACCTGACCGAACCGCAAGGTAATTAGCAGTCGGTTATCAGTTATTGGTTGTCAGTAAAGAGGTATTCGTTAAACCCAAAGACGTAGCCTGCAACACCGGTACAGGCGGATATACGGAAAGGGCCTTTATTCATCAAACCCACCTGATCGAACCGCAAGGAATAATTAAAACATGTCAGATTACACAACAGTCACGAAAACATCAGCCATCCGCGAAGGACGCGGAAAAGCGTTCACTGTCAACGGAAGAAGGGTCGCTATTTTCAATGAAGGTGGCGAATTTTGTGCTGTGGACAATACCTGTCCACATGCGATGGGGTCCCTCGGTAGAGGTAGAATCCG
>JAPOOP010000084.1 GCA_026713385.1 Candidatus Poribacteria bacterium
ACGCCTTGAAGAAACAACGTTAGCCGTTTTTGAATCGGCGCACGGGACAACACTTGTAGATGCAGAAGGGCATGAGTACTTAGATGCATACTCGGCACTCTGGAACGTCAATGTCGGTTATGGTAGACAGGAGATTGCAGATGCCGTCTATGAACAGATACAGAAGTTACCTTACTATCCACACTCGCAGATTAACGTTCCCGCAACGATATTAGCCGAGCGGCTCACCGCATGTCTTCCGGGTGATTTGAACCATGTCTATTTTTGCAATAGCGGTTCGGAAGCAAATGAAACCGCCATCAAGATGGCACGCCAGTACGGTAGACAAACCTATCCGGGTGAGAATCGCTACAAGATCATTGGTCGGTATCGTGGTTATCACGGGTTTACGTACGGCGCATTGTCAGCAACAGGACAGGCACGCAGACGGAAGGCTTTTGAGCCACTCGTTCCAGGTTTTCTGCATGCGCATCCACCCTACTGCTACCGATGTCCACTCGGCTTAGACGTTTCTTCTTGCAGTATCGCGTGCGCTGACGAAATTGAACGGATAATTCAGTGGGAGGGACCCGAAACCGTGATCGGGGTCATCGCTGAGCCCATCATCGGGGGTGGGGGTGTGATTGTCCCGCCAGATGAATATCTCCCGAAATTGAGGCAAATCTGTGACGATTACGGCTTGCTCCTCATTTTCGATGAGGTGATCACCGGATTTGGACGCACCGGAAAGATGTTTGCATGTGAGCATTGGGACGTACAGCCTGACATTATTACACTCGCAAAAGGTCTGACGAGTGGTTATCTACCTCTCGGTGCCTGCGTCGCCTCAACAGCCGTCTTTAACGCATTCCTTGGCGAATCCGATGAAAACAAAGAATTCGCCCAAGTCTGCACCTACGGCGGACATCCAGTGGCATGTGCCGCTGGTATTGCGAACCTCGAAATCCTACAAAAAGAACGCCTCTGGAAAAACTCGGAAAAGGTAGGTGCGCATCTGCTCTCGAAATTAGAAACATTGCGTAACCTACCCATTGTCGGTGATGTCCGTGGCAAAGGGTTGATGATAGCCGTGGAATTCGTTCAACCCGATGGCACGCATCTGGAAACAGCAACAACTAACCGAATTGTTGGGCAATTACGGGACTTTGACAAAGGGGGGATCATCGTCGGGAAAATCGGACATGCCGTCGACGAACCGGAAAATATCATTTACATCGCACCACCGCTGATTCTAACAGAAGCGGAGGCAGATAGAATTTTTGAGACGTTACGTCAAGTACTTGTCCAACAGGAGTTTTAACTCGTGCCGCTTCGCTGTCGGTATCTTGTCAGGCTGAGTAGCGAGTGCGTACTGAAGGGCGGTTGAACAGGCGCAGCTTCGTTGGTCCTCTGGGATTTTGGCGACAGCACTTCTCACGATCTTTTTAGAAGCCTCCACATTGGCATGGACATTGTCAAGAATCATCTCAGTGGTAACGTGATCGTGTTCGGGGTGCCAGCAATCATAATCGGTAGAACATGCGAGAACAGCATAACTGATTTCTGCCTCGCGTGCTAATTTGGCTTCCTGTGCCGCTGTCATCCCGATAATGTCGAATCCGAGGGTCCTATATACGTTCGATTCCGCTTGTGTTGAAAACGCCGGTCCCTCCATACAGATGTAGGTGCCGCCGTTATGAGCGGTTGTGCCGACTTCGGTCGCCGCCGTGTATAAAAAGTCACTCAGGATCGAGCAGAAGGGATGTGCAAGGCTAATGTGTGCGGCAATGCCTTCACCGAAAAAGGTGGACTCCCGGTGCTTAGTATGGTCATAGAGTTGATCTGGTACAACAAAATGGCGGGGTTCGATTTCTTGTTTGAGGCTCCCGACAGCACTGACAGCAATGAGCCATTCTACACCTAACGATTTTAAGGCATAAATATTAGCGTGGACATTAATTTCAGACGGAAGGATCCGGTGACCAACGCCGTGCCGTGGTAGGAAAACAACGGGCTTCCCATCAAGGTTACCCAGAATAAGAGCATCGCTCGGCTTGCCGAACGGGGTTTCGACCGTGATTTCTTCGATGTCTGTTAAGCCTTCCATCTGATAAAAACCGCTGCCGCCAATAATTCCGATACGCATTTGTGGTCCTTTCGCGAATGGTTATCAGTTCGTCTGCTGCGCAGACTTACCGATAACCCTTAACTCTGAC
>JAPOOP010000056.1 GCA_026713385.1 Candidatus Poribacteria bacterium
GTCTCCTTACGTTGGGCATGATGTCTTAGATCTTGCATTAAATCAGCGGCAAGTTCAGAGAGAGTCTGCTTCATAGTCTCATCCATTTGATCAACACCAATTGGAAAACTTCTAACTTCACGCAAAGTTAAGTCGCGGCAATTAGAAAGAATGAGAAACCACCAATAAAAAAGTGAACTATTTAAAGTTGCCGCGACTATGGATGCATCTAATTCAGCTGTAAGACATAAGGGTTTAACATGAGTTGAGATTTTCTCTCTATCTCGTTCATTCCAGAAATAAGGAGCAAAATTCATTGCCCTAACCCAATAACGAGGTGAGTCATGAAAATATATTGTGTAAGGAGTTCGTTTCTTCGCGAGATATGTCCCTAAAACTGAAAATTGAGATAATTTTTTCCATAAGTTTTGCTCAATTTCACTATAAACTTTGGGAACTGAATTCTGAAACAACATCCCAGTAACATCTGCATGTTCCACTAGGGCAAAGAGATGCTCGCGAAACTGCTCATTCCATCTTTTATAGTGAGATGCATATAACATATTAAAAGGTTCTGCCCTCTGTCGAAGGACATAAATCGCTAGCCGTTGATCTGCCCCGACGAATAATTTTGATGGACGGATCCCATATGTTTTTACCCATCCAATTTGCTTGTACCCATGGAATAAATCTTGGAGCGATGACATTCTATTAGTACAGTAGGCTGAGTGTGGAATTATCATCGATTTCCAGCCATTTTGTTGAAGAAGCCGGAAACTCCTTTCAAATACAAACGCATACAAATTACCACAACCTTCCGTATCATATCCTCTAATCGTGTAATCCTTTTTCACTTTGCTATACTCTACATAAGGCGGATTGCCGATAATGACATCAAAGCCACCGTCTTCAAGAATACCGTAAAATGCAATAAACCAGTGGAAAGGTTTGTGTGAATTTAACCATTTTTTGTAATCAGATTGTTTGCTCGGGTCTACGTTGTATTCTCCAGCGAGGTATGTGTTGAGTTCATCTTCTAAGGCTTGGAGTTTGTTCTGCAGTGCCGATTTGTCGGCGGTCGTTACGGTGCCACCTAATTCGGTCTGTTGCTTGCGGAATTGTTTGAACAGATGCTCAACGTCTTCAACCTTCTCTTCAATGCGTTTCATGGTGTCGTCGAAGTCAAGTTTACCAGTAACTGCGTTTTCTACTTGTTCATAGGTTCCATAGCCGACGAGGGTATTACCTGCCTGAATGTTAAAGTCGATGTCCGGTAGCGGTTCAATCCGTTCCGCGTTTTCAAGTTGCGCCACCATTTTGAGGAAGAGGCGGAGTTTGCATATCTCAATTGCCTCCTCCATAATGTCCACACCGTAGAGATTATTGATGATAATGGATTTAAGGACGAAATACTCTCGGTTTGGGTGTTGTGCGATCCGGCCAAGGATATCGCGGAAGTCGTTATATCTACGGGAGGTTCGTGATTCGGAAATCAGTTCTACTTCGTCTAAAAAGACTTGCATCCGATCCAAACATGCCTCATAGAGCGGTTCAAGGATATTGAGCGCGGCAAAAAGGAACGCACCCGATCCACAAGTAGGGTCGAGGACTGTCACTTCAGTGATGGTTTTCCAGAAGGCGCGGAGGAGTTCGGGTCCCTCACAATTTTCGATAACATCCTGCGCGAATTGGCGAATGTTGAGGTTGTAGGTAATCAGATCGTTGATATCGCGGACCTCTCCGTTTTTGAGTTTCGCTCGGACAGTTTCACAACGTTGTCGTCGTGCGACAACCTCTCGCCAGATCTCCGTTGGCAAGGCATATTCATCGGACGCGAGTGTGTTCCAGCAATCGGTACGTTTGGAGACATCACCAATTCCCACAGCAATTTCCTCTGGCAGATCGAATTCAACACCTTTTTTGACAGCATCGTAGATATAGCGGTCAGGATCTTCTTGTAGGAGGTGCCAGACGGATGCGTCGCCTTCAAAAGCGATTTTACACGATTTTCGCGCCGCGTCAAAAAGGAAGGGTATGATAGTATTTTTGCTGATGTATTCGGTAATATCCTCTTTGGTGTAGTAGGCACCCATCTGTTTCTGGTTGATGTATTTCTCGAAAATGTAGCCGAGA
>JAPOOP010000473.1 GCA_026713385.1 Candidatus Poribacteria bacterium
ACAGACAGATACTAAAAAGGATGTGGCGAAGATCACAAGAGAAGAATTCTTAAAATACTATGATTCAGCCGTTTATTTAGCGAGGTTAAGGGCACCTATGGCGGGACCTAACTTGGCTGTGATAAATACTGCCCGCATTAATGATGATGTTCCTTATGGACAAAACGTTCGGGCAATCGCGCTGGATCTTTTAGTTGACAGAAACGCTGCGAATTTGGTGCGACATGAAGTGTTTTGTCGAGCCATCACACAGACTTATAATTTCTCCGTTACCGATGTTTGGGAGGGTAATGCACAGTGGGAAGGGCTCCAAAACTTGACAATGGAGGTCATCTTTGATATTTTGTGTCTGCCTGAACCGAACAATCCGCTTTCGCGTCCTTTGATTGGCGGTATGCAGTTGGTTGAGGAAATAGAGTGTAAGTGGTGGGGAATACTCGCGCTCACCTTGCGTCTCAGCGGTTTGTTTGAACTTCAGGTAGGGTGCTTCACTGTTTTGAAAACACCTATCCATGAAATAGCGCAACGGCTCTCTAAGACGGAATCCGAAATTGAGCCTCTCTACCAAACAACCATCAGTGAAATAAGGGCCGCCATTGACCAATGGGGTCATACAGAGATCGCAGCAGCAAACGCACGTCTTGCCGAAGTAGAGGATCTGAAGGAGCATTACAATTACGGGGGAGTCCTATGAGAATAGGTGTTGTTTACTCTGGAGAGCAGATACAACCGTGGCTTTTTCGGGCTTTATACCCCCTTCAATTACGTGTAAGTTGCGTCGCAGATGCCAGTGTCGTCCCTGAAAACCGTGTTCGTGTTGAGGAGTTTGCTTCGTTTTTTGAGTGTGATTTCTTTCCAGATCCTGAAGAGATGTTTAACACCGCGAACCCGAAACTTGATGGTGTGATCATCGTCTCAGAGGAGATAGCAAGTGTGCCACGCCTCCAACTCATTGAATCCGCACTTGCGGCTGGTATCAGTGTTTTGTCTCCGCCATCTCTTAATTCTTTGGAAGAGGGCATACATCTGACTGCGCTGTCTGAAAAATACGAAAGACTCGTTATGACAGGCACCCGGTTCATATTTGGTAGATGCGTTCAGGAAATTTTACGTATTATCAGTGACCCAGTGTTCGGTGGAATTCAAGACATGCGATTCTTACTCGGGACCGGGCGTGTGCCGTATATAAACGACTTATTGAAATTTGGTGACTCCCATTTCCAAATTGCCTTTGCGATCATCCGACGGCTTTTTGCAGAATCTGCCCTTCTACCTGAGGAGATAATAGCGATGGCTACCAAGAACGGGGCACCAAATGTAACTTGCGTCGTTAGATTCCCACAGGGACCCCTTTGTACGTTTTGCCAAACCTCCAATCGCCAATGGGGGAATGATGCGTATCATAAAATCGAGATTACAGGAGAAGCATCTTATATTTGGAGCGACCTGCAGACCTGGAAGCGTTTCTCCAGTGAGAATACTTTCAGGATGGGCGGAGGGGATGAGGAAATCTCCGCAAATGTGCAGGGAGCTTCTGGCCAACTTCAAGAGTTCTATTCAGCGATTCAGAGCGATCGTGAACCTTATGCGGGGACACTCCGCAGTATTTTACCGACCTTATGGCTTCGAGAGAGACTACAAGACTGTATTGAACACGGACAGCCGAGCCTAAAAATGAGTGAGTTTCGCAACGGTTTAGACGACGAGATTCAACGACTGGAATCCAAAAGTCATGTCAATACTCAAGACAAGAAACACCGACGTGAGAAAGCACAACTCTTAGGGAAAAAAGGCGATTTCTCGCAAGCCCTCATAGCGTATCGTGAAACTTTGTAACGCCACCTATTATCTTGGCAAACAAGTGATTTCTGCAACCAGTAATGCTTATTGAAGTGAGTCCTTATCAAAAAAGCACGGGAAACAAGATGACTGACAAAACGGCAATTCAGAAATATCGTGTTACAAGGAATATCATCTCTGAATCCGCGCAGATGCAAGCAATCTTCCGACATGTGAAGCGAGTTGCTCCCACAAAAGCCACTGTCCTCATCACAGGTGAAACCGGAGTTGGTAAAGAAATCGTCGCGCAAGCAATTCATGAGAGTAGTCCGCGCAGAGGGGCTCCCTTCAAAATAATCAACTGTGGTGCAATTCCTAAAGAACTCATTCAAAGCGAACTCTTCGGACATGAAAAAGGAGCCTTTACCACCGCTATTAGGCAACATCGCGGTATATTTGAACAAGCGAGTCGGGGCACGTTGTTCTTGGATGAAGTGCCTGAAATGCCCCTTGATGCCCAGGCGAATCTTCTCCGGGTCTTGGAAAGACATGAATTCTCTCGGGTGGGTGGGGAAGAAATATTCAAAGTGGATGTCCGAATTATAGCCGCGACAAACGTTAACCTCAAAACTGCAGTCAATGAAAAAAGATTTAGAGAGGATCTCTACTATCGGTTGAACCTGTTTCGCATTCAAATTCCGCCCCTCCGCAATCGACGTTCAGACATAGGACCTTTGGCTTTGAATTTTGTCTCGCAATTCAGCGAAGAGTATAGCAAATCAATTACCAGTATCACTCCGGAGGCAATTAATTACCTCCAAAATGTTGATTGGTACGGGAATGTTCGCGAACTCAGAAATGTAATAGAAACCGCAATTATTTTGACCGACGGTGAAAAACTGAAAAAAGAGGACGTGCAAATGGTGGTAGAAAACTTAAATGAGCGTGATGAAAACTCGGCAGAATTATCAGACGCAATCCGTGTCGAAGCAGAAACTTCAAAAGAATTTAATGGTGACTCGCATATAACATCCGAAAATAAGAAAAATAGACTCTGGGAATTAGTCCAAGCTGGAACAATGTCCGAGATAACTGCTTATACCGCCCTTATGAGATACCAAGCAGAAAGTTCTCACCACTCCAAACAGGATATTGCAAAAACTCTCAAAATATCTGTGCCTACCTTGGACAAGTATTGTGCTTTAGCCAAGGAAACATTCAAAAAAGATAGTTAAAAATAAAAATCAAACCGAAATATAGGTATCTCCCGATACGCCCTGTTTGAATCCCTCCAAAAATCCGATGGATTCCCCTCAAAGCGCACTGATCTTCCTTCCCTCTTTTTCGTAAAAAATAGCCTATCCAAAACTCTAATATTGTATCAATGTTGAGTTTATGAGTCGTAGATCGGGTAGAGCGGCAGCGAAACCCGACAGGTTCACTCGGTATTCATATTTTTTGTGAATATGTCAATGCTTCGGCGAAGCAAAAATCTTTTGTAAAAACGAAAAAAATTGGCAATGTCCAAAAATTTTTGCGTCTTTGCATAGATCGGCAGAAGAACAGCACCTCCATGTTTAAAGTCAACGTGGTGTTAGAAACGCTGACGTTACAAGGGAATACGATATGTAAAACGTAAAATACCGAATGATGGTTCAAAATCTTTAGGAAATTGGCACGGTTCTTGCTAAATATATCTTGTCAAAAAGTAACCAACTCTCGTTAATCTCTCAATTGGTGTTTGATTTTTATAGTAAAGCCCAAAAATATCTGCACACCCCCGGTAGGTGCGGTTTCTAACCGCACCATAGGTGTCAATTTAGTAGAAATAAGTATGCTTTTGCTGTGAAAAAATGCTGTAAAACAGAAATACCTCTTGTATAATGTAGAAAAGATTTTAGGTGTTTATTCTACAAAAAAAGAGGTATTTCCAATGTCC
>JAPOOP010000559.1 GCA_026713385.1 Candidatus Poribacteria bacterium
ACATCTCTTTCATGCTCAGTATCTTTGCTTGGCGAATCTGCAAGCTTGTATTTGCCGGATTTCCGCATTTCGTTCTCTAACCCTTGGTAATATCCAACCAATTGGTTAAGGTCATGCCCAAATTCCTCAGAGATTTTACGCCGCATTTCACGAACTTCATCCATTATACTGCATTCCATAATTTCTCTGTTTTCCATTTTAGTCGGTGCCTCCAAAATAATCTAAAGGGGTAGTTAAGTTGGGAGTTGATAAACCAAGTGCACGATTAACCTGTTGGATAAGATGAATCTTGTTAGGATTAGCAATATGCGCCAAATTCCAAGTGAGTATAGCGTCCACATTATGGAATGAGGCAATTGCTATGTGAAGTGCATCACCATGTGGGTCTTGTGGCATTACCAGCCGGTTTATATAGACTTGCGCAATTTGTAGAGTTCGGTCTGTAATTGGTAACAGTTCAATACTTTCGATTAAGGCACACCGCGCTTGTGTGGCATCACTTTTCCCGCGGGTGAGCTCCGCGATGACAGCGGTCCTTGACGTTAAACTGAATTGATTCGCATATTCATTCCACCAGTATTGAGTTACTCTTTGTTTTGCGAGGGCATTTTCGTCGGTCCGTAATGTATAGTAGGCACTGGGAATTGAGGTATCAATATAGATGCGTTTCTTCGTCTCCTGCTGCAAGACTTAATAATCTCCATAAATCTGACATATCTCAAGGCGTTGGTGAATCTTTCATAATTTATGTTAAGTATATTACACGAAATTTCTGTCACCAAGGGGAATGGGACAAAGCAAGAATTATACACCTGTCGCCCCGCTGGGGCTATAGAAAAGGGATAAACATCTGTTACTACAAACCTGTCGCCCCGCTGGGGCTAAAGAGCAGATTTAGGGAACGCATCCCTAAGGGAATACCAATTAAGTCCTCGGTTCTGATGAAGCCTCAAGACGTTCAATAAGCCACTCTCGGATAAGATTCGCAGGAGAAGTGTCCCGAGACTTAGCAAGAGCATTAAGTGCTTCCAATTCTCTGGGATCTAAGGGAACAAGGAGTTGGGTTCCAAGTTCAAAAATAGGTTCATTCACCTCTTCAAGCTCGTCTTCAAAATCCGTTAGGTCATGTGTATCCCAGAAATGCGCAAGTTCTTGAATGGAATCGGTCTTTGGAATGTTTTTACGATTCATCGGTCTCTCCGTTGCCTATAGCGTCTTTTTTCCTTATCGGTCATTGCTCTTGCCGTGATAGGGTAACCCCTACCATCAGCAAATCGGATCACAACACAAACCACTGGTTGTCAATTGATATTATATCGCATTAAGATCCGAATTCACAAGAAAAGAGGGGTCCTTTATTTTCCTTGCACGGCACTAATTTCATCTTCCGAAATTTTGTGGACGCTTTTCGGGTTAAACGTCTGTGTTGTGTCTACGCGGAGTGCTACCTCAATCCTGCCACCCGTTAGCACAAAGAACTGGATCAGGAAACCACCCCCTTGCATGGATTCAACCTGATACGCCTCTTCGTCAAGCCCACCGAGCCACGCTGGCAACGCTTTTTCAAAGTTTGGGTGTGCAAGAACATGCTCTGGCAACGCGATAATCAGCGTACCGGGATCATCACCAATTGCTTCGCCGATGACCTCGCGTCTTTCTACCATAAACGGGACAACGTGGCTGGCATATTCAAAATCATCGGAGACGGTGTGTTCTGGCGGCACAAGTCCCCATGTTAGGTGATGGATAAACGGATTCCCATATCCCTGTCCGAGCATGTGTTGTAGTGCCGTTCTATCAACGGGATGCACAACCGCAACATAGTCAAACCATCCGTCATCGCGCGCAGGACAATCCATCGGTAATTGGGCAGAGACATTGATATAATCACAACCATCAACAGGTGATGGATAACACCGCGCATCCCATCCGTTGACATATCCAAGTTGTTTCAAACCATCAGCAACGAGATGAGGCGGATCACAGAAAATTGCGGCGTGATCCATGTTGGCGTAGATTTCTACACCTGCTTCCATGACACACTCTGCAACTTCTGTCGCCTCGGCGAAACGGAGATCGGCGTTTTCAATTGTCAAGTAATCCGAAAAATTCGTTGGCAACGTAATCAAGTTTTCCATTTTTTTACTCTATTATATCTGGTATCTGGGCACCGTTCCAAATGAAAAGCAAAGACAAATTATGTCATTAAGGCATAATTTTGTTTCACGGTGGTTTTCAGTTAAATTAACGCTGTATCGGGACAATGAACGTTATAATTTCTCACAATAATTATAAGTTTAACAGAAATGGTGCCGATGATCAAGCACTTTTCGGTGAAGTTTTCAAGCCAAAAGTTGTTGAAAAAAGTGCAGATCTCTGCTAACGTTAATATGGGCTTTTAACCAGCCTTAGACTCAAAAACAGAGGAGCAATTTATGAGAACAAATACCTTTCGAGAACTACTTAATGCAGACAAACCTACAGTCGGCACGCATATTCATACCACTTGGCCCTCCATCGTTGAGGCGATTGGGCACACTGGATTGTATGACTACGTCGAATTTGTAGCGGAATACGGTCCGTTTGACTTGCACGATTTGGATAACTTGTGTCGGGCGGCTGAACTGCACAATATCTCCACAATGATTAAGGTTGACCAAGAGCCCCGCGGTTTTATCGCACAACGTGCGATTGGTTCGGGGTTCCAAAGTGTGCTTTACGCCGACTGTCAAAACGTTGAGGACGTGAAAGAATGTGTGAAAATTACGCGTGCGGATACCCCGGAAGATGGCGGTAGCTATGGCGTGGCAACCCGTCGGTTCTCCTATATGGGCTACGGTGGAGGTCCAGAATACGTCCAGGCACTTCGCGATGTCGTCAACGTCATTATGATTGAGAAAAAAGGGACTGTTGACAACCTTGAAGAGGTGCTATCTGTTGAAGGTGTTGACATGATTCAGTGGGGTGGTTCGGATTATTCGATGAGTATCGGGAAAGTCGGTCAGCGTGGAGATCCCGAAATCAGTGAAGCACACGATAAAGTGTTCAAGACCGCAATAAAGATGGGGGTGCCGCCACGCGCTGAAATCGGAAGTGCTGACGATGCGAAACGCTATCTCGATATGGGAGTTCGACATTTTTGCATCGGCACCGATATTTCCATTCTCTACAGTTGGTGGCGTGAAAACGGAGATGGGTTACGGAAAGTGATTGAAGGACATTAGAATAGTTGTCAGTCATCAGTTATCGGTTTTGACCATCAACTCGTGCCTTAGTAGATGTAGGAGGCGAGTTGATGGTCAAAGTTAAAAACGCATCTCTTAACTGACCACTGATAACCGATAACTATTAAAGCATCGCCTGCATCTTCTCTGCAACCCAGTCCACAGCAACATCAATCATCGCTTGTCCTTTTTCCACTGTCGCCAATTTTGCCTGATGGTGATATTCCCGGTCAGATTTCGCCTGTCCTGCATCTGAGATAGTGAGTTTCGCGCTATCGTAATCCACACCGTTCCAGTCTACGTTTTCTGCGAAAGCAGCGAGGGCAAATGCTGTCTCGAATTCCGCCGCGTGCCCAGGACAGACTCCGGATTCCATCTGCTCTTTGACCAGTTCTTCATTGTACGCTTCCCAATAAGAATGATACTCAAGGTTAATACCAAGTTTCTCCCGGAATCCCGCCAAGCGTTCAGTTACAGGTCCTGAATTTCCCGCATGTCCATTGACAATCAGGATGTTCTCAATCCCGTGCCGTCGCATACTATCAGCGACATCATAAAGCACTTCGCCAAAAACCTCTGCACGAAGCGTGAGCGTGCCTTTGTGGTCCATCCAGTGTTCCGACACCCCGATCGCTAAAGGCGTTGTGACGATAACCTGCGGGAACAACTTCTCAGCCGCTAATTTGGAGACATACACCGCGCTTTGTGTATCGTGATACATCGCCAAATGTTCATTGTGTTGCTCTGTGCTACCTGTCGGAATAATTGCTCCCTTGAGCGTGCCAGCATCAATCGCCTCGCGGATATATCGCCGTTGATTCTCCCACAGTAGCACAGATTTGATTTCAGACATTACCTAACCTCCATTATTAGGTAGGACATTAAACCTACCGAGTGTGCTTTGGATAGCCGCAATTCCATCTTCCATGTATTCTCGGTTGGGTGGTAAGTAGTCTTGCAGGCTTTCCCAGTCATATTCATTCTGCTGTGCGTCGCTGTTCTTAAAAAGAATTTTGGTGCCGTAATCTCGGATTTCATTGAGTGCCCATTCGTAGATATAGAAACCGAAAATGTCTGTGTGTAGGATAACTCCGTTCTGCCTTGTCTTAAGATAACTCTCTAAAACCACATCAAATCGTTCCCCGGTAAAAGCAACAAGATCTTTCTCAGCGGGTCCCAAAGAAATACCATCCCAATCAATCAGATGCAGTTGGTCTTCAGTATCCAAAATGAGATTGCCGGGAGTCGGATCGCCGTGTGTAATCACAAAAGGTGTTTGCGATGCCGCCGCTGAACGTCCTAATTCATCGTATCTATCCATTGTTTCTAAAATCGAAGATCGGTGTGCTGCGAGTGCTGCAAGCAACTGCTTCTGGTACGAATTCTGAGAAGGTGCCTTTTTCACGGAAGCCTCAAGCACCGTGTAGAGTTCATTCCGTAGCGGCAAATCATATTTTGATGTCGTGAGGTGACGTGTCTCAATTTCATCCGTGCCAAGGTGGATTGTCGCTAACAGGACAGCCGTCCGACGGAGTTCTGCATCAGTGAAGTCTTTCCCGATCTTCCACAAGTCCCAACGGCTTCTGCCTTCAATAAAAGGGAACAGCGAGACGCGAAAATCGTGCCACGGGATACTCAGCGTACCGTCTAATGTTTCCAACGGAGCGACAACGCCAGATATGTCACATTGATGCTGCAGAAGAGACGTATATTGCAAGCAAATATCCGACACAGAAGTAGACGCTTTGACAAAATACTTTTCACCGGTTTCGGATACCACGATGTAACCGTAACTATCCTCGCCTTCGGGGAAAAAGGTTATGGAACGTAAGGGAATCGCGTAGGCAGCACTCAGATGTTGCAGTAATTCCGTTTTATCAAAAGCGTTGTCAACTTTCATAGATTGTTATTTGAATTGCTCGAAGTAACTATCAATTTCATCTCTCAACTCAATACCTGCCATTTCAAAGGCATCCAACAGAGCTGTGTAAGTTCCTTCACCACCAATAAAATCCCAGAGTTCTTTTGCAATCAAAATTTCATGATTCGGATCTAACATCCCTTTCTGTGTCCATCTTTTGTAAGGTTTTGGTTCATAAGGATTATAAGGTATACCGATCATTGTATTTACAACCGCCTTTGGCTTTCGTGCCAACTCAGCGGCAGTCCACTCCAAAAGAGTGCGTTTAAACTTCTGAAAATCGCCTTTGTTAGGCTTTGCGGTTTTCAAATCAATCAAAAACAATTCATCCTCATATTCTCTTTCAAGTGGAATATCGTCTCAGAATAGGCTGATTCTCGATTTTTTTCGGTGCGATTTAACACAGGTCGCTTATGTTGATTGACGATGCACATTCCAGCCATCTCTGCAATAGCTGGATACATATCGAACTTATCGTTTGCAACAATGAAGACATCATAATTGTCAGCCAAAAATCGCTTGCAGTTTTTGAATACCTCTGCCACACCTTTGACGTACGATTCTCTTGCCTCTCGCCCTTTACCTCTAAACAAGGGACCAATCTC
>JAPOOP010000533.1 GCA_026713385.1 Candidatus Poribacteria bacterium
AACCTGATTGAGGTAATCCTCCTGATTGCGGTACTCCGTAACCTTGAGTTCTAACTCGAACCTTCCGCTTGAAGACTCATAGGTCACGGTTTCATAGTCGAAGACCGCCTTGGTCTTCAACTGGGCCGTCTCGGGATCAATGGAAAAAAAATCGTGATCGTCAGTTGGGGCACCTTTGACTCTGTCCATTTCTATAAAGTATCTCAGGATGGCTCCTTCCATATCCGTTCCCATCGTTAGAGGGACCCCAACATTTGTCCCTATAGCACTGTTCTCTGGAACTGTATAATCTTTTAGAGTCCTAATGGGACCTGTTATCGCCGCCTGCCCCATACGCAGCAGACTCCATATCAGCAACACGCCCGCACCAAACAGCACAGCGATTTTTCGTTTCTTGTTTTCCATAGTATCCATCCTGTGCCAAGACCCCATCCTTACCAAATGCCGACGCTCCCCGCCGGTTCGTCTGATGGCGTGTTCTCACGGTTTCGGAAGCGTTGAATGTGGGTAGCGACTTCGGGATCAGACGCGCGCAGCCGACGCAGCCCTTCTTCAGGACCATACCGACGCAGCGTTTCCGCAGCCCTGCCGAACCGATCGGGGGAGAACCGTTCCCGCAGCACGGTTTCAAGCCCCGCATCCGTTGGGATCGCCGGACGCTCCATCTCAAGTGCCTGAAAAAACTGCGTCTCAAGTGCCTCAAACGACTCCGGGAGCGTCTCTCTCTCTTCAAACGGCGGCATCTCTTCGGGGAGGTCGGACGCAAACCCTTCAGGCGGACGCACTGCCTCTACAACATCCCGTGAGAGTCCCGCTGTCTCGGAGACGTGCGACGGACTCGGTGATGGCACGTGTTGGCGTGCGGCATTCGCGACGATGGTCGCTGCGTCGCGTTGAATCCGCTGTCCCCATTCGTATTCACCTTCATACCCATTGAAATAGCCGAACCGCCACACCCGATTCGACGGCGTCGCATTGAAACGTTGCAGCACGTCCAGCACACTCAAAGACGGGTCTTCAAGGAACATCTCAGCGACCGCCTGTTCCATCATCGGTTGATAATCGGCATAAGACCCACCCTCTGGGAAATGTGTTTCAAACGCTTCCGCCTGTAAAATGCGTCCGTTATGTGTGATCCCAGAGGCTTCGAGGAACTCCCACCAGAGAACGATATTGAACCCGAGCCGTTCCGACTGCTTTCGCGTGTATTCGGCATACGCCGAGGAGGCCATCGCCGCGTCGAGTCGTTGCTGAACCCGCATTTGCGTCTCCGGTGCGTCGGCGTGTCGAGACGGCGGAGACGTGTCGTCTGCCATCCGCGCCCTGTCTCTGCCACGCCGCGTCGAGCCCTCCCGATCCGCAGCGGATTCTCTGTTTTTCAGGGTGTCGATGGGGGTGGTTTTATACTTGGTGACGGGGCCCATCTCACGGGGACGGCAGACACACCACACGATCGCAGCGATCAAGACCACGCCTATGAGGAGGCTAACGATGTGAATCGGTTTCATCATACTTTTTTCCTTCAGATGACAGAAAAAGGGGGCACCAGACGCGCCCCCTATACACTATTGCGTCTTGGACCCCGATGCTTGAGAGGACTTCCCTTTTTTCTCCGAATCCCTGCGACGCTCATCACTCGCATCCCCCAGCGGATCCGAAACTTTCCGGACATCCTCCTCATCGACATCGCCGTCGCCATCCACATCGGGATAGACATTTTCCGTCTCCTCGATCGCCGCCAGCTCCGTTTTCGGAACCCCTACAAACCGGGCAACGATGTCTACGTCATCCGAATCGACTTTCCCATCACGGTTGACATCGAGGGTGTCTCCACCTGTTGGCGCAAGACCCGTCTTCGCCTCAAGTCCCGAGGAGACCGCTCCCCCTGATAGACCGTTGCCAGCGGAATCCTGCGGTGCTTCGGGCAATGAACGTTTGCTCCGCTGTGCGGCATCTGTGTCGTCTTCGGGCGTTGAACCGTCCTGCTGCGTCTCTGAATCGGGAAGCGCATTCTCTGGCGCAGAACGTTCGCTCCGCTGTGCGGCATCTGTGTCGTCTTCGGGCGTTGAACCGTCCTGTTGCGTCTCTGAATCGGGAGGCGCATTCTCGGGCGCAGAACGTTCGCTCCGACTGTGTTGATTTTGATCTGCGATATTAACATCAATATCACGTGAAAGCAAGGGGGCGATTGGCGAAAAATCTGTGATATAGTTCCGCTGCAGGTAGAGAGTTCTCAGATTCGGCAAACCGCGGAGCGGCGATATATCACGGATATCATTGTCAGACAGGTAGAGTTGTGTCAGATTCCTCAAACCGCCGAGCGGCGATATATCACGGATATCATTGTTAGACAGGTAAAGTACTGTCAGATTCCTCAAATCGCGGAGCGGCGATACATCACGGATACGATTGTCAGACAGGTAGAGCCATTTCAGATTCGGCAAACCGCTGAGCAGCGATATATCACGGATACCATTGCCCTCCAGGGCGAGTGATCTCAGGAACGGCAAATCGCGGAGCGGCGATAGATCACTGACGGCATTGCCATCCAGGTCGAGTGATCTCAGTGACGTTGCATATTCGAGACCTTTCAGACTTCTAACCTTCTCTGCCCCAGACGCAGGCAATACCGCCAAATCAAGATGATCGAGCCTTCGCATATCCGCGGGGGAGATCGTATTATGGGGATCCACATCCAACACACGCTGGATTTCGCCACGAAGGACATCATCCTCAATCTCGAAAATATCATAATGGGTAAGATTCGGTATCAACGCCGCAATCGGTGAGAACTCCGTGATCCGAGGGTTGTTAGCGAGAAGAAGCCTTTTCAGATTCGTCAATCTCGACAGCGTCCATATATTCTGGAGATCGTTGTCGTTAAGCCATAAATCTACCAATTTTGTCAAATTGTGCAGCGGATAGATATTCGAAATCTGGTTATGACTGAGTCCTAATTCTGTCAAGTTCGTCAACCCTGATAGCGGTTCTATATTAATGATCTGGTTGTTGCCAAGCCCTAAGTGTTTCAATTTTGTCAATTTGCCCAGCGGCGATATATCCGAAATGTTATTCCCGTCAAGATTCAAAGTCGTGAGATTCGTCGCATGTTCAAGACCTGCCAGACTCGAAATTCCGGACCAACCTCCTCGAAAATTCGTCAAACCTTTCATATCCTCTGCAGTGATGGCCTGATCAGGGTTGATGATATTGAGGTTCATGTAGTGCCGGAGCGCAGTGGCGAGTTCAATGTTGCTATCGAGACCGCTTAACGTCTCGACACCCGGGTTCGGGGTATAGGTAATTGCGTTGACGGTCGCTGTCTGCGCGAAGACCGACAGGAGTACGGTTGCTGCGAGCAACAGACTCACAATCTGAGAACCGCGGGAACGTTGGTGTCTTGGTGTCGATACTTCAGAGGTGAACGTTAAAAGTTTCATTGAGAGTGATATCCTTTCTTTGGTAGAAGTAAATGAAGATGCGTTCGGTATACCGAATGCAACAAAAATAGCCCGCGACGCAATACTCCGTGCAAAACGGAAGCGCGCAGGCGAGACTGCAGCCTAACAATAATAATTGATGCTACTCTATAAAGAAAAACACTTAATCTATGTAAAGTGGGGGGGGGGGGTAGTGGTGTTGGCAACTCGTAGCACGCGGGGGCACACAGACGCGGTCCAGGCGAACCATACCCACTATAATCCACTGGGATCTCTTGACGTGTAGGGTTCGGATGTCGGTGTTGCATGCTTAAGTTCCCTCTAAGAAACGTAAAATGCTGAGGAATGTGAGTGGCGTTTTCAATCAATAAAATGATTTATGAACCACTCTCATATAAATACTAACCTCATAGGTAACTATAATTAGGACTTACGCATTCCTTCTTAAAGTCCCCCTGATAAGGGGGATTTAGGGGGGTTTAAAGGACAGAAATTATCACTTTTTGCGTCTAAATGCCCAATATTTGCTCAATTTGCGCAAATCCTGCATAATTATACAACATTTTCGGAAAAAAAGCAAATTATATTTTTATATTTTTAGGACTTACGCAAAATGACCAAATTTTACCTATTTTCACAGGATTCGGTGTCCCTTACTGTCCACAAATCGTCTTTATGGCTTGTAAAATCATTGAGAGGTGCTAAAATGTTATTTTGAATGAAGAAATTGATGGTAATGCGTGCAGAAGAATGGCTCAAGGTTGGTTATTAACCTTGGATACAACATTAATTGGGGTGGATTACAAATGCAAAAATATGAAGGATATGTATGTACCATTATAGTAGCCATATCACTTCTTGTGATGTTTAGCGGATGTAGCGTGAAATCACTCTTACAACAGCGCGCGCCTGTCAAGGCGGAAATTGTTAGGCGCGCCGATTGGGAAGTAGAATTTAGGGCTTGGTATTATTGTGCTGGGTGCGCACGGCACTATTCTCAAGCGAAAATTAGGGACGCAATCTTAGATTCAATTCAGGAGAAGTCTTATTGATGAGACGAATATTAATTTTGTCAGTTTTACTGTTTGAGAGCAGTCTGTTGATAATGAACGTTTGGGGTAGCAGTAGGGTTTCTTTCACCTCCGATAGGACAGGTAACCTTGACATCTATATGATGGATATAAACGGTGAGAATCTCGCCAACTTAACCGATCATCCATCAGACGACTTCTCGCCGACGTGGTCTCCAGACGGTCGCGCTTTCGCCTACGTTTCAAATAGGGACGGGAATCCAGAGATTTACGTAATGGATATAAATACGAAGGACTCTCGGCGGCTGACAAACCATCGCGCGACCGATATCAATCCGGCATGGTCACCGAATGGCAAATGGATCGCGTTCGCATCTAACCAAGCGCGCGACCATGCCGCGGACACTGACATCTACATAATGGACGTGAACGGCAAAAAAGTTCAGAGACTCACAAATAAAGGCGGACACAATTCAACGCCTGCATGGTCACCAGACGGGCAGTGGATCGCGTTCCGTTCCACGCAGGACGGCATTGGGGGTATCCATGTCATGAACGCTGATGGTGGCAAACAAAGAGCACTCACACAAGTTTCAGCAACAAGTCCCACTTGGGCTTCCAACGGAAAACAAATTTATTTTTCCAGTGAGATGCTCGGCGGCGTAAAAGTTCCGACCCTGTTTGCCGTGGATGTTGACGGAGGAAACGCCCAAAAATTGACGAACGTTGAACACGCGTGCGAAGAACCTGATGCGTCATCTGATGGTCAGTGGATTGCCTACGTATCCGTTCAAGAGGAAAATAAAGGCATCTATCTCATTCGTGCGGCGGGTGGTGGACTCCGAAAACTGACGCAAGGTCCCGGACAGGAATTTTCTCCTGCCTGGGTGCCATCTGCGTTTGGTGTTTCACCAAGCGAGAATACACAGATGGTGCTCTGGGGCATGCTTAAGCGAAATACGCCCCATTTCGTGCAATAGAATCTAAAGAATGCCCCAGTTTGTGCGGTTGAACAGAGAAACGAAATACTTTGCTGTAAATTCCTTACGGTGAGAGTGTTTCGTTTTATTTTTCTCTCTCAATCCTCAACCCCTATATCCGCTCTTATCAGGCGGACTTTGAGGAAATGTGTAAGTCCTATTACGAATAGCCTTATAAAACCCAGAATGTTAACTGGGTTCCCACCGCAGTACCTTCCTCAGTTTTGAACAAAACTGTCCATAAATTGAACACTTAAATATATTCTTTCTGGTAGCGTGGCGAGAAAACTGCCTTTAAACCGATTTCTCACCTGAATTGCCTTTGGCATGAAAATTGCTCATGCTTTTAATACTGTGAACCAATCGGGAGAGCCTTCCTCCTTGGAAAATACGGAGCGATGCAATAGGTTTTCCCATATCTCAATTGCTGCATCGCTCCACCTATCAATCCGAAAACCGTGTGTAAGGAGAACAATCATGAACAGATGGAAATACTTACTCTTTATACTTGCTTGTTTGTCACAAATTGGCTGTGCGGCACTGCTAACGGAGCAGACGTATGTTCTCATCGATCGCGATGTAAAAGAAAAGGCAACTTTCCACGGAGAAATTTATTCGCTTCCAGAAAGAGCAAACATTCGGAAAATTGTGCTTCTTGGCTCTGGCAAAATCCGGAACATCGAAATCCACGTGCGTGATAAGAGAAATCGATGGGCACCCGCTAAGAAAGTACCGGGCGGAATTCAGTTCCCCTATGAAATTCCACTTATCGCCAGGACTAATGCTGTCAAAATTATAAAACACGCAATGACTGGAGCCGGTCGCATTGAAAAGGTTCAATTCTATACGGTTGCGGATAAAGGAGATTAAAGCCGTTTCAAAGATGCATCTGGGAATGGACATCATCTCTGGAGAAGCGGGGTTATCGATGGCTTAGCCGTTGCAGCAGAGAAAAAACTTGCAACCACATGGGGACAGCTTAAGAAATGAAATCTTTAATAAAAAGACTTCTATCAACTATTATACTCTGGCTTCTGATCGGTGGGTTACTGATTATCAACATCAGCTGGGGAGAACGGGGTATTATCTACAACTATCCATCCTTACCGCAGAAATACTTGGGGGTTTCTCATGAAGACACGCATCACCCTTTCAAAACGAAGCTTACAAGTTTATATTACAGTCATCAGTGTTATTTGCATTTCCTGCTGTGCTTTTGCGATGGAACCGATCGGCACAATTGGGCAACCCTTTCCAGAGCAGCACGCGTTTCTCTCCAATGAAGCGATTGTACGTGTTACCCCAACACGCATTCAAATTATTGATACGAATACCGGCGCGCTTATAGATGAATTCGCCGAACGCGAGTATTTCAGCGATGTCGTGTTGAGTCCAGATGCCTCACATTTAGCGATTTTTACACATGCGCATGATGGAAAAAGTGCTACTGTCAGTATCTGGGATGTCAAGGCTCGCGAGCAAGTCAGCGAATGGAGAGTCGAATTCCGTATCTATGATGTCGCGGCATTTAGTCCAACAGAGCCACTGTTCGCAATCCCTTCTGAGGATGGAATTCATCTCTGGAATTGGCAGACGGGTGAGTACCTCGGAAGAATGATAGGCGCACGGCGTCCATTGAAATCGTGTTATTTCTTTGACGGCGGCAGCAGTTGTGAAGGAAATCCGCGTGATCGCACCGCGATTTTTAGTCCCGATGGTCGCTATTTGATTATCGCCGCAATGCGACCTGACATTGAACTCTGGAATGTTGAGACGCGCCAATTAGAAGGACACTTTGAGGGACACACCGGAAACTGGGTTGAAAAGGTCGCTATCAGTCCGGATGGAAGATACATCGCGTCGTTCGAGTCGAGCTCAGCTTCCGTTTACGTGTGGGATGTGGCATCGAGACAGTTACTCCGGAAGGCGAAAAGCGGCATTGGAACGATTTCTGATGTGGTCTTCAGCCCAGACAATCAACACCTGTATGTTGCGAGCGAGACCGATAGACTGACTTGGATTGATCCCGGACCCTGGCAAGGATGGGATGACCAGGTCCGCATCTGGAATATCAAATCGGGACAACACATTGACACGTTCGGCAGTGAGTTCCGCGAACTGGAAGAAATAACGCTATCACCGAACGGGAAAATCGCACTTCTGCACTATTGGGATGCTGTCGTGACATGGGATATAGAGAAAAAGCGACTTCTGAACGTGTGG
>JAPOOP010000409.1 GCA_026713385.1 Candidatus Poribacteria bacterium
TAGGCGACAGCAGTACCATCAACAGATTGCAAAGGTATTGCAAGGCGGTGGCGGTTTCCAGCCCGAGTTGGTGGCACATCATTACACCGAAGCAGGTCTCCCTGAAAAAGCAATTGACTATTGGCATCGCGCCGGGCAACGCGCACTTGAGCGCTCTGCAAACGTGGAGGGCATTCGTCACATCACCCAAGGACTTGCCGCACTTGAGAAACTTTCGACAAACGCCAGCACACGAGAGTTGGAGGCTACCGCTCAGCGAGAATTGGAGTTGCAAACGATCCTTGGAAGCGCGCTAATTGCGACAAAAGGATATGCCGCATCGGAAGTCGAAGTCGCCTATACGCGAGCGCGGGAGCTACTGGAGGCACTTGAAAGTAAGGAATCGACTTTGGAACGAGACGCTGATTCCTCGCTTGATCGCATAAAGGACCTCCGCTTTCCGATACTCTTTGGGTTATGGCTCTCTCATCTCGTCCGAGGACGATTTCTCTCCGCACGTGAACTCGGTGAACAGTGCTTCGTAATTGCCAAGCAAACCGAAGATCCTGCCTTTGAGGTAGAAGCGCATCGAGCCCTCGGTTCAACGCTTTACTACTTAAGTGAATTCAAAGATGCATTAGCACATCTTGAGGCAGGGATTAAACTCTATCAACCGCAGCACCACCCGGTCCCGACGTTTCTGCACTTCGTAGCGGACCCGGGGATGACTTTGCTCTCCTACTCCGCGCCGCTCTTATGGTCTCTGGGTTATCCTATGCAGGCGGAAGGACGGCTTGCCGAAGCCGCAAGAATAGGGAAGGACAGAAGCCATCCTTTTAGTGACGCTGTGTTGCTCCATTTTAAAACTATGCTTTATCAGCATCAAGATGAAACGGAGAAAGTGGAGACCACCGCAACGCAGATGCTACAGATATGCCAAGAACACGGATTTTCCCTTTGGGAAGCCGCCGCAACCGTGATGAAGGGCTGGGCACTCACGGAGTTGAATCACTCAGAAGAGGGCATTGCGATGATACGTAAGGGCATTGCCGCCTGGGAAAAGACAAGGGCTGAATTGCAACTGCCACTCTTTCTCGCGCTGCTCGCACAGGCATATCAACGCGCAGGACAGTATACATTAGCCTTACAAACACTTGATTCTGCGCTGAGCGTCGTCACACGAACCGGCGAGCGCGCCTATGATGCGGAACTCACCCGACAGAAAGGCGAACTCTGTCTCGTCCTCGGTAGAGAAACCGAGGCAGTTGGCGGAAAGGACACGACTTCTACTGTGGCAAAGGCTGAATCCTATTTTCAGGAGGCATTAGCGATAGCGCGCCGCCAAGGTGCGAAATCGTGGGAGCTCCGAGCCGCTCTCAGTTTGAGCGAATTGTGGTGCAAGCAAGACCGTTATCGGGAGGCGTACAATTTGCTGAGCCCCATATATTTATGGTTTTCGGAGGGTTATGATACGAAAGACCTCCAGCAGGCAAAGCACCTGTTGGAGAAGCTGCAGGAGACCACAAAGTAACTGCGTTCGCAACGATGAACCAAAACGGTAGCCTGCATTCTCACTGCGAAGCAGGCGCAGGGTTTTTGCTTGGGCGTTTCCCCCAGATATACGGAAAGTAACCTTAGTCACCTAATTACCCTAACCGAACCGCAAGGAAAATTAAAAAAATGAGACTTGGTGTTGTTGGACTCTGTGGGGATTTTCGCACCCTCACATCGGATGAGATCACAAAAATCAAAGCATTGGAATTTACCGGTTTAAGCTTCCATTTCCGCAGCGCGGAGATTCCATCTGTACCGCCAGATGCCGTTCCTCGCTGTCTGCAAATGTTAGAAGCCGCGGAACTTGACCTTGTGCAATTTGGCATAACTTACAAAGAATGCCTTTTTCATCCAGATGCCGCTGTACGAAAAGCAGGTATTGCCAGTGTCCAACGCGGCATGGCAACCGCTGCCTCCCTCAACGCACACCATTATCTATTTCGCGCAGGTAGCCTCAACCCCGATGGTGCTTGGACCTCCCATCGAGATAACCATCTCCCTGAATCGATGGAACGTTTGATTGATACCTTGAAACCGATTGCAGAGCATGCCGAACGGCACGAACTGACCCTTGTTATGGAGACACATGCTGTCTCAATTATGGATTCACCAGAAACCTGTCGCGAGGTGGTAGATCGTGTCGGTTCCGACAGGCTTCGCATCGTCATGGATTTCGTCAATCACTTTCAAACGCTTCGGCAGGTTTATGAGAGCGAAGCACGGCTTAACCACATTTTCGATGTCATGGGACCGGTCGCACCAATGGCGCATATCAAAGACATCAGCGTGCAAAACGGTTTGGTACTCCATCTCAATGAAGAGGTCCCCGGCGAGGGTGAATTGGCACTGGGTGTCGCATTAAAACGTTTTGATGCCCTCTATCCGAATGGCTACGGATTGATAGAACATCTCCCTGCGGAGAAAATCCCACTCGCGAACGCCAATGTCCGGCGAATTGCCGCCGAAAACGGAGTTCATATTTTTTAATGGCTACGGTTGTCAGTCTTCGATTTTCAGCAAAGAGATTTCCTGATAAATCAAAATGTTTTGATTGTGCGTTTCCTACCGACGACTTCTCGCTAATAACCGAAAGAAAAAGGAGGCCTTGTATCATGTATAGAAAAGTACTGAAAAGGAATTCCTTTAAAGCTCTCCAGCGGAGGGTTTCCATATCTACAGAGAGAATAGCATGCTTAATTCTTGTTTCGATCTTTTTCATACTTCTGCACTCAGCGTTCGGGCAAGAATCCAACGTCGTTGAGGAGGTCCAAAAACAGGCGCGAAGTTGGTGGTCAAACACGCAAGTCTACGTCGGGGTTATCCTTCTCGTCTTTATAATCAGTAGCGTTGGATATGTAATAAGGCTCTTTAAAAAAGACAAACTTCTTAAGAAGCTTCTGAACAAATACGTCGTTTTTCAGATGAAGGACGGCAGACGTTACCGAGGCACGATGCGCCTGGAATTCACCGGGATGGAAATTATCTCTGAGGAATCCCGCCAACGAGGGCATGCCCCGAGTTATATCTTCACCAACGAAGAACGCGATGACGGAATTGTCGCATACATCCGCTACCTCGATTCGATGAATGCGCGTGAACTTAGAGAACGCGTCTGGGAACTTGAGCGCGTCTACCATCCACCTCTCATCTACAAAATTGGACGGAAGATCCGGAATATGTTCATAGCCCTCAAAGAGGCGTTGAAAGAAGCCATTAGCATGGCATGGAGCAGTTTCACAAGAGGCGCGAATAAGCGCTTAGAGAGGTACCGTCAGGTTTATGAAGAGGGAGGCGGCGACCTGGAAAAAAGGTTCGACAAATTGGAAGATGAATCCGCCAGTTACTTGGAGCAGGAAAGTTATGAACGTTTAATCGAACGACTGATTGGGACGCGCGTCAAAGTCCGAGTCCGTTTCGGTGAGCATACCGCTGAGTATACGGCTATCCTCAAAGATTACAATGAGAGACACATGGCACTCATGAATGTGAAGGATAAGGACAATAACGGATATGCGGATGAGTGGGAGTACGAACATGAGTTTAAGAAGGACCTTGAGAAACTCAACCGTCGTGATGATCGAGGCTTACGGTGTCGGGCTGAAGGCAACGCAATCATTTTTGAAAACAATACACCCTATACAATCCAACTTGGACGCATCCGATTAACAGAAGACTCACCGAAGTGGGAAAAGGATTATGAGTACAAATACCATATCGGTGCCTTCAGTGTTCA
>JAPOOP010000074.1 GCA_026713385.1 Candidatus Poribacteria bacterium
AACTCAAATGTATGCAGTACCCAGCTGCTCGCTTGGTTGTCGAGTTCAGCTTCAATCGCCATAATATCTTCTAACTCTTCATAAACATCAATATCTTCTTGGCTGGCAAACTCCAATACAACAAGCCGGTGTGGAGATTCACCATTGTAGTTGTCGTAAGAGGATACTGCTTTCACCTGAGGGGGCCCGACCAATGCAGAAGAAACGGAAGCAACCCATTCCAGATATGCTGCTTTTCCACCAAGGGGATAGTCAACAAAAATAACACCTTTAATTGGCCAATCATCTCCCTCGATTTTCGCGTAGTCAGAACGCTCAATAAACGTGTGTGCGCTCACTTGAGTCGCGTGGTTGGGAAGGTCTTCAAAAACGGCAGCTATCTCTGGACGATTCATATACATCATCGCATCAACAAAACTGTCAAATTCAAACTCAACAAACCGGTGTGGAGTCGTCTCCTCATTATTGTCGTAAGATCTTATCCGATTGACCTCTGCGGGGGCTTGCAGTGTCGGAGCAACGGAGGCAATCCACTCAAGGTACACATCCTTTGCGCCTTCTGGGTAGTCAACCAACCAGACTAAACTCACTGGAACCTTTTCCATGTCAGTCATCGTCTCATCCATGGTGGCATCTGCTGATGGCATGCCATCCACCATTACTCTTTGTGCCTGCTCACAACCTGCGAGTGCAATAAGGGCGATGAGAATTATCAGGAATAAATTTGCCAATTTCAAGTTCATTATTTTGTCTCCTCTTTAAAATAAAAATAGTAAAATTTTAGAGTCTTCCAATCCTATCAAATCATACGATATAATACAATACTTTTTTATGAATTTGCTTGTGATTCCCAAATCGGTTCTGGAGTCTGCGCACGGCAGTTTACCGCGCGAGCAAGAATGAATAGGAGGTCCGAAAGCCTGTTCAAACTTCGGATTATCTCAGGGTTGACCTCCGCTTCGCGTGCGAGACGAACGACACACCGTTCACTTCGACGGCACACCACGCGCGCGATATGTAAAATAGCACCAGCGGTGCATCCACCGGGCAGGATAAAGTTCGTCAGCGGCGGAAGTTCCGCAGAAAGTGTATCTATTGCGATTTCCATTTCTGCCGTGAAATTCGCCGGTATGCGGAATTCAGAAGCTTTCGTATGTGTCGCTGGCGTTGCCAAATCTGCACCGACATCAAAAAGGTGATTCTGAATCCGCGCCATGAGTTTGGAAAGATCGGCATCCGAAACAAGCGTCTGCGCATAACCGATATAAGCATTCAGTTCGTCAACAGTACCGATCGCCTCAATGCGCGGTTCATCTTTCCCTAACCGCGTTCCCCCATAAAGCGCAGTCTCTCCAGAATCGCCAAATTTAGTATAGATTTTCATCTCTTTTTACGGATTGGAAACCCTCGAATTCATTCGGGGGAGGAAAATCCGCCCTCGTGTGTGAGACCACAGCGTTTTTTTGGAAAAACACTTGACACTCTCAGCAAAATGTGGTTTAATATATGTATCACGTTGGACCGACATGTATAGCGTTACCGCTTGGTAACGTGTCGGTCCCACCCACTATACAGGGGTTAAAGGCGTGATACGTGAAAAATCATGAAAATGACATTCAAGTTCCTTGCGAAGCCTACGAAAACAGAGGAACGTTGGCTTTTTTCGGAGTTCCGCCATCAGAAGCAGTTGCAAAACTATATGCTCCAGATGCGTTCGCAGATGTGGAACTATGGAAGTATCTCGATGTCGCGTTATGACCAGCAGGCACATCTGCGCAAACTGCGTGAAAACTCGCATTATAGGAATCACCCGCAGGATATGCAGGTTGAGACAATAAAGCGTGTGGATAAGTCCATTGATAACTTTTTTGGTAGATGCAAAGACCCGAAAGCAAAAAAGAAAGGCTACCCAAAGTTCAAAGGTTCTGTCCGTTCTCTGACGTGGAGTCTGCGCAAACACAAAGTTAAGGATAAAGCGACAGGTACATTTAGACGTGTCCGTCAGACCCCTATCCGTGAAACAGGCACTCGGTATAACCGATTGAAAGTTCCGAAACTCGGTGAAGTCAAGATCCGCCAACACCGTCCGCTCATCGGAGACCCGAAAGAGGTCACGTTGAAAAAGACGGCACGCGGCTGGTATTGCGTTATCGTTTGTGAAGTGCCTGACACGCTGAAATGTGTTCCAAAGTCTGCTTGTGGTGTAGACGTTGGGACACACAACTTTCTGACGACCTCTGAGGGTGAAACCGAAGAGAATCCGCGCTTTTATCGCCAAGCGGAGCGTAAACTTGTTAACCTTCATCGCGACCTTTCGCGCAAGCAATACCGAAGTAAACGCTGGTATAAGGCAAAGGACGCATTGGCGAAACAGGCAGATATTGTGGCGTGTCAACGTCTTGATTTTATCGCCAAGACCGTCACCAAACTTTTTCACCACAAAGATTTCGATGCCGTTGTTGCCGAGAAACTCAAGCCCAGCAATATGGTCAAGAACAGACACCTTGCGAAGTCTATTTCTGACGCGTCTTGGGGTATGTTCTTTGAGTGGGGCAGTTGGGTAGCAAAGCGCGATGGCAAACATTTCCATCAAGTGCCACCCCACCATACGAGTCAAACCTGTTCGCAATGCTGTCAGAAATCGCCTGTGAAACTGAAGTTGTCCGAGCGTGTGTTCCATTGTAAATCCTGTGGAAACTTGAAACTCGACCGCGACCACAACGCGGCATTGAATATCTTACACAGGGCGGCTTGCGCCCTTCGTGGAGAGGTCTGGGATACCATCCTCTATGAAACGAGAAACCCGTTGTTGCAACAGGCTTGCTGGAGCTAAACGCTCTTTCGCAAGCCCCCGACTTCAGTCGGGGGTACTTGACATTCATCTATTATATACTCTGTCGAAAAAGGAGTCAAGCAACATGGAGAGTTTAGGAAAAATCGTAAAAGTTGACGTTGTTGATCTACGCGTCCCCACATCGGATACGCTACTCGGCTCCGACCCCTTTCATAAAAAACCGAATTATTCCGCAGTGCTAACAACACTTGAAACAAGCACAGGATATCGCGGCATTTCTGTTGCTTTCACCGCTGGTGCTGGAAACGAT
>JAPOOP010000216.1 GCA_026713385.1 Candidatus Poribacteria bacterium
CGAAAAACTTTTCGCTCACGCGGTGCCGCAGAAATATCTCCGCACCGCTTACATATCCTGTCCCTTGATTGAGATACGCGCTGGCAACCGCTGTATCCGAGTCCTCAAAAAGTGCGTCAACGTTGATGGCTCTCGTGACTAATTTCTGCATATCTTTGTAATACACCGCGAATTTGAGTTCCGTTTGGGCGGATATCTCATGTTCTAATTCCATGATGTAATGCTCGGTTAGACTCGGTTTTAGGTCTCGATTTCCATCTGCCCTTAGCACCTGATATGCCAAGGGACTCCGTTCGTATCTGCCATAAGCGAGCCGAAGCGTAGAGGTCGTTGGCAATGTGAAACTCAGACTGCCGCGAGGTTGAATAGAAAGTTCCTCTGTCAGATTGAGATAGTCAAACCGCACACCAAAGGCGATAGATAAAGAAGAGAGCGGGTCATAACGGGCTTGAAGGTACCCCTCAGCACGCCGAAATGGGTAATGAAATTCGTCAAACTTCTGTGTCCATGACGGTTCCTCATCCACATCAAAATCTATGTTTTCCAGAGAAGATGTCTGTGTCCGACTTTTAGATGGACTGAAAGCGAGAAGGAATCCCGGTTCTAACTGAAACTTGGATGTTAACTTGTAGGACACATCTTCGCGAAGGGTATACGTAGGGGTATTGATCTTTAAGTTGTAGATGAATCCGTCATTTTCGCTTGTAGCGTCTTGGTTTGAGGCACTACCGAAACTGATATTGAGAAAGTTGTGGGAGCGTGTAAGGGAGAGATAGGACGTGAGTTTATCAGTGAAATTAGAGCGGAGGTGGATGCCTTCCGCCTCAAACCCGTTTTTGAAGTAGGCGGAAAAATTAACTGCCTCTTCGATCTCTTCTGATCCAACACCGGAGAAGTCAAAGTGATCTGTCGCGCCTAAGCCGTTGAGCGTCAGATGATGTTTTGGCGTAAGCGGATACGCAAATTTAAGTTGATAGTTTGACCATTGGGGGAACGTCCCATCAAAAAAGAGACCTAAGATGAGATTGAGAGTGGTAAATCGTCCTGCGAGGGAGGCGTAACCCTTATCTCCAATTGTGGCTTCAACGAAACCGGAAGGCGATAAAATGTTCAGGTCGATCGCGCCTGCCCACTTCTTTTCCAACCGTTCGCGCGAACGGATGTCAATCACCGATTGCGAATCTAACCCGAATTCAGCACCGTAGCCACCGGCGTAGATATGAATATCTTCAATACTGTCCGAGTTAATCGTTGAAATGAGACCCCCAAAGTGGAACGGATAGCCGAGCGGGGTTCTATCGAGATAAAGAAGCGTCTCCCCCGGTGCACTCCCCCGGATATAGAGGATGCCGAAAATATCGTTGGGGATACCGATGCTCGGTAGCGTCGTGAGTCCCTTAAGCGCATCACGTCCAGTCCCGGGAATCCGTGTCAACTCGCCACCTCGAATCTCTTTGCGGCTAATTGTCGGCGGTAGTAGACGTTGTCCTTCTACAAGAATGGGGTCAAGTCGTGTTGCTGCCTCCCGACTATCGGAGGTTTCGACAAACACGCCTTCTGTATTGATGAAAAACCGCCTGTGGAGCGTCTCCCTTGCGCGAATCTCAATCGGAATTTTAGTGGGTGTGTTGTAAGTTGGATGGGATATGGACAGTGTATATGTGCCGACAGGGATTTCAATGAACCGAAATGTGCCTTCTTTATCTATTTTTTGAGACTGATCGGTTTCAACAATGCGCACCTCTGCTTCAACTAACGGTGTGTCGGTGTCATGCTGGTAGACGGTGCCTTCTATACCGCCTATGCGGGGAAAGACTCGCTGCCAGATGCTTCTTTTCGTTTTTCGGGGTTCATCTTCTTTAGGACTCTCCGTTTCAGCCGAAACAGAGAACGGCATCATGAGTACAATAAACAGAACTGGATATAAGCGAAATTTCATGAAAGGGTCTCGACCTCTGCTTGGAACCTGAATTGTAGATTTTAACGCTAAATTAA
>JAPOOP010000735.1 GCA_026713385.1 Candidatus Poribacteria bacterium
ACCACTGTCAATGATCTCTTTCATCTTGTCAAAACCTGTATGCCACCGACGATTTGTGCCAAGGTTAAAGGCGACATTGTTTTGTTCGACCGCAGCCACCATTGCTGCGGCTTCATCCATAGAAGCCGCCATCGCCTTTTCGGCATAGATGGCTTTCACACCGTGCTTCGCTGCGTAAATAACAATTTCTGCGCGATGCTCTGGCTGTGTGGCAACACTGACAATATCAGGTTGTTCTTTTTCAAGCATATCCCGATAATCCGTGTATTGATTCGCTTTTGGGACATTATATCGGTTTCCAAAATGCTCCATTACGTCTGGACGCAGATCCGCACATGCGACAAGATCGGTTCGTTCTTCGGCAAAATAGCCTGCGGCATGGGAATAAGGCAACTGAATCGCTTCGTAATCGGGGACTTCGTTATCAATAAATGCACCCATCCGGCTACAACCAATAACAGCGGCACGATACGTTTTCATTGGTATTCTCCTTATCCTGAATCAAATGATTCGATCGATCCCTCTACTGCATTCGATCAATTCTTCACTCATAAAAAGAATAACCAATTTCGTGAAACACGTCAAGAAAAATCAGCACATCATTCACGTGATGTCTTCTAAAGTGCATCCAAAATTGTATGTAGGTGAAAGATTATCACGTCTTATCATCTTTTTTTACGGATTGGAAACCCCCGAATTCATTCGGGGGAGGAAAATCCGCCCTCGTGTGTGAGACCATAGCGTTTTTTTTGAAAAAAACCGTTGACATTTTTAGTAAAATATGGTTTAATAGATGTATCACACTGGCAGACATAATCAGCGTCACCGCTTGGTGGCGTGTCTGCCTACCCACTGATTAGGGGTTAAAGGTGTGATGTGTGACAGACTATGAAACAAACATTTAAATACCGTGCGTATCCGACGAAAATAGAGGAACGTTGGCTTTTTTCGGAGTTGCGCCACCAAAAGCAGTTGCAGAACTACATGCACCAGATGCGTTCGCAGATGTGGGACTATGGTCGTAAATCTGTGTCGATGTATGATCAGATCGACCATCTGAAAGACCTCCGCGCCACCACTTCTCACTATTCTGAGCATCCGCAGGATATGCAAGTTTCCACGATCAAACGGGTAAACGCTGCGCATGAGCATTTTCAACGCCGTTGCCGGGAAGGTGCGGAGAAAAAAGGGTATCCGCGATATAAGCGTTCTGTCCGTTCGCTGACGTGGAACTTGCGAAAACACAAACTGAAGACGGGTGAACGTGTTCGTCAGAACCCTATCCGCTCCACAGGCACTCGGTATAACCGATTGAAAGTCCCGAAACTCGGTGAAATCAAGATCCGCCAACACCGTCCGCTCATCGGAGACTCGAAAGAGGTCACGTTGAAAAAGACGGCACGCGGTTGGTATGTCTTTATCGTTTGCGAAGTGCCTGACACGCTGAAATGTGTTCCAAAGTCTGCTTGTGGTGTAGACGTTGGGACAGACAACTTTCTGACGACTTCTGAGGGTGAAAAAGAGGAGAACCCGCGCTTTTATCGCCAAGCGGAACAGAAGTTGATACGCTTGCATCGCGACCTTTCGCGTAAGCGATACCGGAGTAAACGCTGGTATAAGGCGAAAGATGCTTTGGCGAAGCAACACGATATTGTTGCGTGTCAACGTCTTGATTTTATCGCGAAAACCGTCTATAAACTCTTTCACCACAAAGGGTTTGATGCTGTTGTTGCTGAGAAACTCAAACCGAGCAACATGCTGAAGAACCGACACCTCGCGAAGTCGATCTCTGATGCGTCTTGGGGCATGTTCTTTGACTGGTGTTATTGGGTAGCAAAGCGTGATGGCAAACACTTCCATCAAGTGCCACCCCACCATACGAGTCAAACGTGTTCGGAGTGTTGTCAGAAGTCGGCTATCAAATTGAAGTTGTCCGAGCGTCTGTTCCATTGTAAATCGTGTGGAAACCTGAAACTTGACCGCGACCACAACGCGGCTTTAAATATCTTACACAGGGCGGCCTGCGCCCTTCGTGGAGAGGTCTGGGATACCATCCTCTGTGAAACGAGAAACCCGTTATTGCAACAGGCTTGTTGGGGTTAACCTCTTAACAAGCCCCCGACTTCAGTCGGGGGTACTTGACAGTCTTAACCAACGTCCCTTTGGATCATTCTCAAAAATTTGAAGCGATTCGGGGTAGACGACACAAAGGTAATTGAAACATAATGGCAATGTCCGTTTACGCAGGTACAACTTTAAGAGAAGCGGGAAAGATTATCGCAGGCGATTACTCGGCTTTTGACTGGCGGGCGCGTGTCACCTATAGCCGGGTGTATCTTGGTATGAATCCAGCGATTCGGGATGCCGAGAATGCCCTTGACACTGACGAAGACAAACCCGTCGTTGTGGCATTGCTACTCAAATCGGAGAAGATGCTTGTCAAAGACCGAGTCAGGCGTCTCAGTGCCATCAAAGGCGCACGAATTATACCGGACGAGGAACTCCTCAAACGGACGGGCTATCTTTTCGACAACGAAAAATTGATCGGACTTCCCGAGGGTATTGTGATGCATGCGAGCAACGGTATTTACATTGTGCAGTGTGATGCGAATCGATATCAATGTTCGCTGCGGGGAAAACGAGATGCATTTAGCACAAATCAGCAGATATTTGTTGGGGACCGCGTCAAAATTCAGGTGATTGATGAATCACATGGTATGATCACAGCCGTTATGCGGCGGAAGAGCCAATACAAACGAAGAGGGACACAATCCAAAAGAGTTATTCTCATTCCGAATCTCGATGGACTCATCATCGTATCTTCTGTAAAAGAACCACCCATCTGGCAGCGAATGCTGGACAGGTTCCTCGTTATCGCCGAGGCATCAGGCATTGAACCTCTTATCTGTTTCAATAAAATTGATATGCTCGAAAACCGATCAGAAGTGGATTCGATAGCCGCGATTTATCAGAAAATCGGTTATCGGACGATCTTTACGAGTGCAACGACTGGCGAGGGAATCGAGGATTTGAAAGCGTGGATGAAAGGAAAGATTTCGGCACTCACTGGGTTATCAGGGGTCGGAAAATCTTCACTTTTGAATGCCATTCAGCCCAATTTGAAATTGAAAACGAACGCAGTGAATCCGAGACGTGGTGGAAGACACACGACCGTTGCAACCCAACTTTACAACTTGGATTTCGGCGGTTTTATCGCCGATACACCGGGGCTTCGAGAATTAAATTTTTGGGACATCGAGACTCGCCTGATCGACCGCTATTTTCCAGAGATGAACTCACTCCGAGAGCGTTGTATGAAGAACCTTTGCACGCATATTGATCAGGAAGGTTGTCGTGTGGATGCAGCCTTGAGGAAAGGTGACATATCGCAGTCTCGGTATGAAAGCTACTGTGAATTCCGAAAAACGAGCAATTAATTAATGGAGCAAAATTTGTGAGTGTAAAACTATGGGTCATGACGGCTTACGCCGACGAAACCCGTATACTTCTGGATATTTTGGGTCAGGAGGTAGGCGATTCGGTTGATTGGAACAGTAGGCTACAGTTTGAGTGGTCGGATGGAAACAAAAAATGGGTTGTCATGCAGTCGGGTATGGGTAAAGTACGTGCGGCATCGATGTGCCAAATGATAATAGACACATATCAGGTAGACACCTTCTTTGAGTTCGGATTTGCCGGTGGATTGGTCGATACCTTGAATATCGGAGATATTGTCGTGATTACGGGTGTCTCTGAACACGACGCGCCAAATCGATCAGAAATCCAACACGAGCAAGAGACATGGCGAGATCGTCTCTTTGATGCTTCTTCATCCTCAATAAACAGATTCGCACATACCCTATCAACAGATCCCAATGTTACGCTTACAAAAGCCCCAGTAATCTGCGGGGATATGGACGTGTACAATCGTGAAATTAGAGACAAAATTGCTGTAGAGAGTGGAGCCGTTGCAGTGAATTGGGAATCATCAGCGATTGTGGATGTCTGTGCGATTAATAACGTCAAGTATGTCGGTATCCGCGTTATATCTGACTTGTGTGTTGAGGAGGATAGCGGACCTATCCCCAAGGAACGGATTGAACGCTTACACAAATCCACTGCAGCCTATGTAGATGCCTTGGTAGACTTCAATAAATTAGGACCTACGCAGGTTTCCGTTCTTTTATAGCATAAACTGTATGAAGTTTCACTAAATATTTCGGTAATCCTCTATTTCCCCATGTCCGGTAGGGTTTTTGCTTGGGTGTTTCTTCACGGTTTCTAACCTCACCATAGGTGTCAATTTTAGGAAAATTGGCATGTCTCTTTGTATCTTGAGGCGAGAAAAGGGGAACATGCGGAAATCGCCTCTATCGGAGTGTCTGTAAAACGTAAGGAGAATAGTTTGATTATCGGATTTATGTGATTGGGGAACGTGCGATAAATCGCACTACTACGAACTGGAAGATCATGATCGGAAAGGCGAGATTACAGCAGAAGTGGACGGAGGACCCGCGGAGCGTGCCTACTACTTTTAAGAGTCGGGAACCGGAGTATTTTTGCCAGGGTGTTTTCCTCTCATACAAAGAGCGGTCAGTATTAGGTCGCAAATTGACAGTTTGCGGTACAGAAGAGTCGGGGTTGGAAACCCTCCCATGGAATGTCAGTCGGTGGTGAGTTGCGTTTTTTCCCTTGGCATAGGACGTGTCTGTTGAAATCAATTTGACGGATACGTCGAAATTTGCTATGATTTCACATATTAAGTCATAGTTTGTATAATTGTTGGTGTTTTTAGATAATTAACCTAAAATGTATGATAACCTATAGACATCTATGAGTAGCAATCTGGGAATCATGACCACAATTGAAAAGTGCCAAGCGCGATTCAGAGAGATTCACGACTTTTTCACATCATTTTTTAGCCAAAACTCTCCAAATTTTTGTAAAGTTCCTGATAATCCGCATCCTATACGATCCCCTAAGGAGACTTTGTAAAGTATGCAGTTCAAATGCTTATTTTTCACGCTAATCGCTCTGTTCAGTATTCTACCACTTGGTTCTACCCAAACGCGTCAACCGATTGTAAAGTTGATTTACTTCGTCCCGCGCGAACTCCCCCCAAATCGCCGACCTATAGAAAACGTAGACGCGAGGATGAATAAGTTGATAAAAGACGTACAACAGTTCTATGCAGAGCATATGGAGAACCACGGATTTGACCGGAAAACTTTTCAATTCAAAGCTGATGCACAGGGTCGGGCAATTGTGCATCATGTGAAGGGGAAATATACCGCTCCATATTATGATGGTGCAGGGGAGGAGCATACCAGAGTCAGAGACGAAATTGGTCAGCAATTTAACACGTCCCAAGATATCTACTATCTCGTCGTTATAGATCCCAGCATTAGTTTCACGCCTACAGGCATTGGCACAATAGCAACAACCTTCCTGGATGATACCGGTTTTGATGTTGAGCTTGCCGCCCACGAACTCGGGCACATCTTTGGATTGTTGCATGATTACGCTCGGGCAGATGGCATTTGGATAACATCTTTAGGTATTTCAGATCCGATGACCACTTCTTTCTGTGCTGCGGAGTGGTTAGATGTCCACCGCGCTTTCAATCCTGGTCAAACAACTGTAAATGTTGGAGAGCCAACGATTAAAATGCTGCCTCCAAGCCTTGCAACTCCACCCAATGTTATCCGTCTCCGTTTTGAAGTAACCGATTCGGATGGAATCCATCAAGTCCAGTTGATGAAATACAATCCTCGTGTTCACGGGGCGCATTCGTTGACTTTAATGGACTGCAAGAGATTAAACGGAAACCCGAAGGCCAATGTGGATTTTATCACTACAAGCTTATCTTCAATAGATACTGTAACACTTTCCATTATTGATGTCCACGGAAACATCACATCTACACAGATATTTCCTATTGATATCACCAACCTGTTACCAAATACCGAAGTTGTGTCAATCACAGACCGAAATTTAGCCGCCGCCGTGCGGAACACCCTCGGTTTGAGTCCTGATGATGTACTCACGACACAGACAATGCTCGGATTAACATCCCTTCGGGTTGCTGATGTTGAAATAAAAGATCTCACTGGTCTCGAACACGCAAACAATCTGACACAACTAATTTTAATAAACACCTCTATTTCAGATGTGTCTGCCTTGGCTCGAATGACAAAAATGACACGACTGACCCTTTCGCATAATTCTATTTCGGATGTATCCGCCCTAGCTGGAATGACAAAACTAAGATTTCTGACCCCTTTGGAATAATTCTATTTCGGATGTATCCGCCCTAGCTGGAATGACAAAACTAACAGAACTGCATCTTGATAACAATTTCATTTCGGATGTGTCTCCTCTCATAGGATTGAAAAACTTAGGATACCTGAATCTTGAGAACAATTCCATTTCGGATGTGTCTCCTCTCATAGGATTGAAAAACCTAAGACAACTGTATCTTGCGAACAATTCCATTTCGGATGTGTCTCCTCTCATAGGATTGACACATTTGAAGCTACTGCCGCTTCGGAACAACCCACTGAACGACGCTGCCCTTCAAAAGCATATCCCTGCTATAAAGGCTAATGGAACAACAGTCATTTATGACAAACGTCAGATTGCTCCACCACGCCAAACGCCAGTTGTGCAAGTTAGCGCAGCACAACGCCCACCAATGTATTGGGTAAATGCAGAGGCAGGCACACTCCACCGTCTCATCGATGATAAAGTAGAAAATCTCGTGCCAAATGTCAAAAATGCAACTGGACTTGCCGTAGATGCTGCCGGCGGTAAACTCTATTGGACAGAGAGAACAAGCAATCGCACCGGTAGGATTAGACGTGCGAATCTTGATGGGAGCAACGTGAAACTCATCAAGAACCTAACGAGTGCTCCTCACAGCATAGCCCTCGATGCCGCAGGAGGTAAGATTTACTTGACGAACGCTTGGGGGAAAGTCCAGCGTCTTAACACTGACGGTTCAAACTTCCAACCGAACCTCATCACAGAGCTGAATACACCGAGAGGACTCGCCTTAGATGTGTCGCGGGGTAAGGTTTATTGGACGGAGATGCCGGGACACATTCGGTGCGCGAATCTCGACGGTTCAAACGTCCAAGACATCGCGACCGGCTCAGGGATACCGATGAACATTGCTATCTTTGGAGACACGGTCTACTGGACGGAAAAGACAGATGAGAGTGCTGGCAAAATCAACAATGCAAACCTTCGTGGAAACCCAAACGTTATGACACGCCATTCGTTTCTTGAAGGTTTCCCGGTAGGGATTGCCGTTGATGCTGTGGAGAACAAACTGTATTGGACGACCTCACGTGGAAGCATCAGTCGGTCGAGTCTTGATGGCAGCAATCTCCAATCCAACGTTGTCACGGGTCTAACTGCCCCAGGTGCCTTCGTCCTAAATGTCGAGACCTCCGTGGAGGTTAAGACACCAGTTATACTCACTACGGATGCTGTGGTAAGCATATCACCTGCATCGGTAGCATTTCCTGCTGTCGGAAAGCAGTTGACGTTCCATCTGAACATCGCCGCTGGTGAAGCAGTAGCAGGTTATCAAGTAGCTGTGCAGTTTGATGCGACTGTCCTCCGGTATGTTGAAAGCAGCAACGGCACCTATCTACCCGTTGGCACTTTTGTGTTACCCGTCGTTAATGGGAATCGCGTGAAACTTGCCTCAACTTCATCCGACAGTGTTAGCAAGGGTGATGGCACACTCGCGACAGTCACCTTTGAAGTCTTGGCGGTGAAGGCATCCACCTTAACTTTGTCCGAGACACTGCTCTCCGACAGTGATGGTAATCGGTCCCGACCTCGGGTTGAAGGGGGCGAGATAACCGAACCCACTAAATCGGCGGTGGATGTGAACGGTGATGGTGTAGTAAACATCCTAGATTTGGTATTCGTTGCATCAAGTTTCGGACAGATGGGGAAAAATGTCGCCGATGTTGACGAGAACGGCGTAGTCAACATTCAAGACCTTGTCAAGGTCGCTGGAACATTGGGGGATGCCGCTGCTGCTCCCACCTTAGATTCACAACTGTCTGAAATGCTCACCGCAATAGATGTGCATCAATGGGTTTCGCAAGCACAGCAGTTAAGTTTGACGGACGCGACATCACAAAGGGGTATTCGCTTCTTAGAGCAACTTTTAACGGCATTGATTCCAAAAGAGAGTGCTCTCTTGCCCAACTATCCGAATCCGTTCAATCCAGAGACATGGATACCGTATCAACTAGCGAAGTCGAGTGATGTGAAAATCACTATTTACGATGCAAGAGGTGTCGTCGTTCGGCGTTTGGAATTAGGGCATCGTCAGGCTGGCTATTACGCCGACCGAAGTCGTGCGGCATATTGGGATGGGCGTAACGGTTTAGGGGAGCATGTTGCAAGCGGCATCTATTTCTACCAATTGGAAACGGATGATGTTTCGCTCCTACGAAAGATGATAACGCTAAAATAGTATCAAATGGTGCGCTCTATCAAGTAATGTTAGAATATCGGTTTGATTCCGATTCGGTGAGACACACACCGCATCTCTGACTCTAACTGCGTTGCTGGAAACAGCAAGGTGGAAAGCAAGAGGAAATGGCGCATGCCTGAAGCAAAGGCGAACTCGAAAGAGCGTCCGAAAATGGCATGTCCGATAAATGACGGACAGGAATAAGCGAAAGTTGAATGTTTGTAGGTTTCCTCGTTAACTATGACATAGAACGCTTTGAAAAACTATGGCATTCTTAAGATTGTTTTCATATGCGGCAATCTCGTGTGTCTGATAAGAATGCAAGGTCGTATCACGACACATCGGGGTGTAGAACGATTCTAAATCCGTCAATGAAGTCTAACATTAGGAAGTTAGAGAGACCCTAAGTAGACTCCCTGAATCTATAAGGTTGAGGAGATTAGGTAGCGTCTTTGACGCGAGCATAATCAGGTTGAGTGCTTTGAAACATTTCTGAAAACATTTTATCTTTAGAGTTGAAATCATGTGAAAACATGCGGTCCTATAGAAGTCGATGACTTATGAATAAGAAATAAAGTAAAAGTGGTTATCAAGACCTAAAGCGTTTATCGCCACACTCCACTGGAAAGCGATGTGCGGTGAAAGTCGCACGCATAGTTTGGAGGGGGCAAAGGAGGTGCGAACCTCCTGCGCTACCCTACAATAAGAAGTAAACTTCAGTCTTACAGAATCCGTTTGTTTACTTAGGGTTGGTTATGTGCTAAAAGGGCGGTGGTGGTTCACCGTCCTTTTTTCTGTTAACTTCGCCTTGGACTGAATAGTTCTGCTATGAACTTGACATTTACCCCACATTATGATAGGTTAAGGCATTCGTGATATAAACCAATCAGTGATTAGGAGGAATGTCACATGCGATGGATGACAAATCGATATCACACTCTTGGAAAAACAGGAGTCAGCAGTCCGTTTTATTTGATACTTATCAGTTGGATGTTGCTTCTCACTTTCACTTCAGCAGGTTTCTCGGATGAACTGAGCCTCGTCACTGAAGTCGAGTTTCAACCCTTCGCATCAGCGACCCAACGACTTATTGAGGCATTAGACTATCTCGGC